>JAFTRV010000046.1 GCA_017462065.1 Bacteroidaceae bacterium | reverse complement strand
CGAATACAGCCCCGAGAACAACAAGTTCTGGTAAAACGAGATGACTTTTCAGTCACCCACGTTTGCTTAAAGCGAATACGTCACGCTCATCGTCACGTTACGCCCCGGAGCGCTTATTCCGCAGCCGTAAGGACGGTAGCGAAGGTCGGTAATGTTCTCAAGAACAGCATTTATATGCAGTCCTTTGACTACCATGTACGACAGACGCATGTTAAGCGTTATCCAGCCCGGGGAGTAGGCATTGCCATTGGCGTCGAGAGCGTATATTTCGGTTTTCCCTTTCTCCTCTTCGGGCATGGAGGCCGCATCACGTTCGGCCTGGAATGAGGTAAAGGCCTCGACCTGAAGCCTGCCGTTGTCAAAGCCCACTGCCGCACGCCCGAACAGAGGGGCTACATGACGCAGAGTAGAGATATCGCCGTTATCGAGTTCTTCGAAGCCTCGCTGCCAGCTTACGTTCGCCTTAGCATAGAAATAACGGGCAAAACGTGAGTCAAGAGCAGCCTGCACGCCCCACACGTTGGCGTGGGCGGCGTTCTGCAATGCCTGCACTATGCACTCCTCGCCTTGATATTCCATTGTCGCACTGCCGTTGAAAGAGCTGTTGCGACGCACTATAGCATTGTCAAGGTGAGTATAGAACGCTGTAACATCGAGCTTCAAGTAACGTCCGAAGTGCTTTGCCACGCCGAATTCGATATTGTCGGCATATTCGGGTTTCAGCCGGGGATTAGGGACGGTGACATAGCCGTCCACGCTGTCGAACAGCTTTCCCATGTCATCGACATTGGGCGCTCTGAAGCCACGGGCATAATTGACCCTGAAGAGCCAGCTCGACAAAGGCCGCCAGTTAAAGCCCGCATTGCCGCTTACGCTGCCGGCATCGGAGTTCTGCAAAGTAGCGAAAGGAACATCATAGCCTACCGTCGAGAAATCATTCTCTATGACATAATGGTTATAGCGCAGCCCCGCCTCGAAATTCAGCGTTTTGTGAATATGCCATTCAGTTTGGGCGTATATGCCCGCACTGTGCCAAAGGGCATTAGGATAACGTGCCGCAATGACCGATTTTTCACCTGTAGTGACATCGTTGCCCTCGCCTATGGAAACCACATCGTTCAGCACATACTCAAGCCCATAGAAAAGAGTGACGTTCCTTGCAAGAGCCTTGCTGAAATCGACATTGAGGCTCCATGCGTCGAGCTTTTCTGTCTGTATCTCCCTTAACGGTTTATTCAGCGTGCGACTGATACGGCTCTCTTCGAACCGCTGCATAGCGATATTTATACGCAGGGAGTCATAAACGGCATTGCAGCCCTTATGCTCCACACGCAGATGATTCATAAGCCACTTTTGCGGGCCGTAGTTCCATTCGGCATAACGAGGCAGGCCGTTACGCATACGCTGATGACGGTCGTACCTTGAATACTCCGATGTCTGGCTCAGATGAAAGGCGTATTCTATGTTCCAATTCACTGAGGGCGCATAGCGCACCTTTTGCATGAAGTTGTACTGCGAATAGCCGCTCGGGGTCTGAAGCCTCTCGTTCCCGTTAGCGATGACACGGTCGTTCACCGTGCCGCCCATGCTGTATTCCGGAACGACGATATACGGTATTACATACTTTTCGGGGCCATGCAAGCCCTGCTTGAGGTCGCCGAAGGAGGAGAAGGTGAAGCTTGTGAGAAATCCCCATTTCTTCCAGCCCGCCCCGGCATGAACATGGCCTGTGAACTCGTTGGAGGCCGTAGCAGTGCGGAGCGTCGCAGAGCCGTACACCGCAGGCGAAGAGCCTTTCGAAAGCTCAGGGCTCAGAGTGTTGAACACCATAGCTCCTCCCACAGCGTCGCTGCCGTAGCTCACGCTGGCCGGGCCGAAAAGCACTTCGGTCGATGATATTGCGAACGGGTCGAGCGAAATAACGTTCTGTATATTGCCGGCCCTGAAGATTGCAGTGTTCATTCGCACGCCGTCTACGCTGTAAAGCAGCCTGTTAGTGGCGAAGCCTCGTATCATGGGGCTGCCGCCGCCATACTGGCTCTTTTGTATAAAGACCTCGCCTGTAAGGCCAAGCATGTCGGCCGCCGTCTGCGGGTTGTATGCGTTTGATTCCTCGAACCTGACAGCGGTTATCTTTGCCGGCTGTATCTCGCTTTCCCTGCACCAGCGATTGCCCGAAACGACGAATTCCTGGAGCGAATAGCTCTTGAGCGTGTCGGGCAGCTCTGCTGCGGCAGACGCCACGGTGGTTGCGAGAATTGCGGCATATAAGTATCTTTTCATATTCATCGTCATTTAATAAGCAGCTTTCCTGTCTTGCCGTACCCGGCCTCGTCGGTTGCCATGTAGAAATATACGCCCGGCACAAAGCCCGTTGTAGGCACGTCGATGCGCGCGTCGCTCTTTCCGCTTGCAGCGACGTTGCCTTTTGAGTCATAGATGGTCAGGGTGACGACTCCGCTCAACGCCCTCGGCACGAAAGAGAGCGTTTCGCCGGCAACCGCCACATTGCCTTTTTCGAGCAGCAGTTCACGCTCCACCCTCTCTGTGCCTACCGACGTAGGATTGTCGGGGACAGGGATATCGCCCTTTATCATACCTTTTATGCACTTGGTATCGGAGCCCTGCGGCGTAGTGACTGTGAGAGTTATGTCATACGTTTGTCCCGGCTCGATTGTAATGACCGGGTTACGCACGCTATACGATGTTATTGAGAGCGGTGCCGGGCTTATGTCCCATTTCCATTCAACATCCTTCTGATTTACTATGCTGTAGCTTTCGAGGCGTATCTCTGTAGGATAGTCGGCGAGAGTATTGTCACCCGAGCCGGCATTGAGGATAAGCGGCTGAGCGACAGGAACGAACAGAGAGTCAATGAGGCTGCGTTGCCATATACCGTTGTTCGTGGCAAGGCGTATCACTCCGTTCTTGTAGAACGGCAGCATACGGTTGAGATTAACGACTTTCGGAAGCCCCTCGCTGAAATCGACCCAGCCGTCCGTGGTGTCGTCACGATAGAGCGCCCTGCCGCGCGGCGTGGTGTATGACTCGTTCATATAGCCCATTGTATACGCTATCGCATACGCTGCGTTCTTTTCGTTGCCGGTAAGGAAGAAACGTCCAACCTGATGCACGGCCTCTTTTCCTTCCCAATTCGGGAACGTGAGCCCCTTGTCGAGTTTTTCCCAGCTATTGCCGTTGTCGGTCGTACGCCAGAAGCCGCCGGCATTGCCGTCGCTTACCCATATCTCATCCTCATTGACAGGATGAATAGCTATCTTATAGTTTATGCTATGCGTCATCTCCTCGGGTATCGGGTACTCTTCGAATGTCAGGCCCGCATCGAGCGAGAAGAACATGCGTCCCCAGGTGGTCACCACAATCTTGTCGGGGTTAGAGCGTGACACAGCCATAGCGTTTATCGGCTTGTCGAACTTATATACCGTAGAGAATGAGGCGCCGTCGTCACGTGTACGCCATAATGTCTTATGCTCCTCGTCGCTTGTTCCCTGCACAATGTAGAAGCACTTGGCATAGCGCGGGTCGAACTCAAGCCCCAAGCCATGCTGAGAGGACTCCTTAGGGTATGTCCAATAGTCGAGGAACGGCACGAACTCGCTACGCCAGTCGTCGGGCATTATCACATTCTCGGAGTCGCTGAACGCCACCTTGCGAGGGTTTGAAAGGAAGACATAGCCCGTAGGACGCTCCGAGCCTCGCATCGACAATGTCACGCCGTTGTAACGGTCGAGCTGCGACATGTTGCCGTTGTGGTTACGGCCCCCTACCATGACATCCTCGTTCCAGCCCTGGTCGAAGCCCCACATCTCAGAGGCGTAAAGGCCGTTGAGCTTAGGCTGAGCGTCGGCAAGGAAGAAGTCGTTGCTGTATATCATTCCGCCGTCGGTCGAGAGCCAGGTGTCGCCCTTGCCGTTTGTCTGCACGCACTGCATGTCGCAATGGAGGTCGAAACGGCCGTAATAACCGCCCACATTCTCGAGCGTAATGCCGCCGTCGGTCGAACGGTAGAGCTGAATTATACCCACGAGGATATGTTCGGGATTGGTTGCCGATGCGGTACATACAAGGTCGTAATAGCCCTGCCCGCCGTTCACATCGACATATTCCATTTGCGATACAGGGTCGCTGACAGTGAACGACGCGCCGCCGTCCACGCTCTTGTAGAGCAATGGAGGGCCGCTGAAATACAGCGGACCGGGTTGCGACAGCTCATTCCTGCGGCAAGCCCACAAATAGACATAGTTCTCGCCGCCGGGAGCCTCGCTAAGGCCTATTCTCGCGCTTATCAGCGGCTGGCCGTCAAGCGTCAGCAGATTCCACGAGACGCCTCCGTCGATACTCTTGTATAGCTTCACCGTATAATCCTGCTCTATTGCCACATAGCATACATCGGGATTCTGAACAGAGAACTTTATGTCGAAGACCATGCCGCCGAGCATATATTGCCACGTGTTGCCGCCGTCGGCAGAACGCCACAGCTGTCCTCTGTCGCCTGCAAGAATTACCTTATCGTTCGAGGGGTGGAAAAGAGCGACGCTTGTCCGTGCGTACTTATCCTTTTCGGGAGTGATGTCCTGCCAGTTCTCGCCGCCGTCATCGCTTATCCAGAATACGCCGCCGGCGCCTACAAGCACCCTAAAAGGGTTGCTCGAGCTTATATCGACCGTGGTTATCTCGCCCGCCATCCACTCGCCGTCGTTGCAAGGCTTCCACGACTCTCCTTTGTCCTCGGTCTTGAATACAAGGCCTGTCTCGGAGCCGCAATAAAGTACTTCGGGGTTGGAGCGTGATGCCTTGAAGCGCTGTATATTGGCCTGAGCGGGAGAGAGTTTCTTATGCTGATAATCGTATGTCACTATAGGTGATATGACCTTCCAGGGCTTTATCGCAGAGCCGCCGACGCTCATTGAGGCACCGCTCTTGCGCAAAGCGCGCGCATGCTTTATTTCACGCCGGACATTATCGATGTCATTATGATACTCTCCGGCTCTTGGCAGCCTTATTATGCCGTCGGGCTGCACGAACTTGAGATAGGCCTGCTGAAAGCGTCTGAAGTGATTGACCACCTGCTTGGTGTCGCGTGACTTGTAACGGGCTCCGGGCGTGTTCTCAAGATAGACGTTGAAGCTGTCTACCATTGCATTGTAGTCAAGGCCGTCGGGAGAGGCAAGACGCGCCATCCATGCCGGAGAGCCCGCCGGCAGATAGTTGAGTTTGTATGGAGTGAACAGAGAGTCGCTGCCCGCTATGCACTGTGCCTGCTGAGGCGTTGCCAAAGAGAGGAGCAGCAAGGGCAATATCAATCGTTTTATTCTCATCGTTTACAGTTATTTAATAATGAATTGTCCGAGGAATTTCTGTGAAGCCGTAGCTATCGAGTATATATATACGCCTGTTGGCAGGCCGTCGAGCGGCACTGTGACACTGCCGCCCTGCGGGCATTCCACGTTCCGGAGCAGCTCGCCCTTCATGCCATGAACGGTTACGTGCGCTACGCCGTCGATGCCGGCAGCCGACACCTCGAGCGGCTCGCCCTTTTCGAGCAGGCTCTTCTTAATGCCCACTTCGCCCACATGGCCGTTGTCGATGCCCGTGGAGCTGTCAATGACAATCATATCCTCAATGGTGCGCGAGGAGGTGCCGGCAGGCGTGGTAATGGTAAGGGTGACATCGTAGCTGCCGCCATTGCCGAAGATGACCCGGGGATTACGCACGTTGGCGTCGCTCACATACTGCGGCTGAGGAGAGAAGCTCCAATGCCATTTAGTATTTTCGTCCTGACGTACAATGCTGTAGCTGTCGAACTGCACCTCCTTCATTGGATTGGCAGTGAGGTCGCCGCTGCCAAGATTCATGGCCATAGGCTGAGGTACGGAGATAAAGTCCTGATGATAGAGCGGAGCCTCCCAAAGTCCCTGATTGGTAGCCATTCTCAGCACGCCGTTCTTGTAGAAAGGAACGACCTTTGATATGCGCGCCCCGGGATTAAGGCCGCTTGAATAGTCAATAAAGCCGTTCATCGTGTTATCCCTGAAGTATACTGCGGCTCCGTCGTACGTTGTCACATAGCAGCTGTTATGTTCGTCGCCTACGAGTATTATCTGATGCACTCTGATATCGGAAATGCCCGCAAGGTCAAAATCGCTCCAGCTCTTGCCGCCGTCAAAGCTCTCTACTACAGCCCCGTACTGGTCGTTGCAGATTACTATCACATGGTCCTCGTCATTCGGGTCCACGGTTACACGAGTATAATGAAGCCCGTCATCCATATTCGGGAATGGGCGTGAACAGGCGTAGAACGTGCTGCCCCCGTCGTCGGAACGCCATAGATTCCAATTTCCCGAGATATAGAGGCGGTCCGGGTCTGTACGGGCAAATTCATAGCTGAAGAACTCCTCGCCCTCGCTGTCGAAGACCTTTTGGAACGAAGCCCCCTCGTCGTACGACAGATAGCCCTCCCAAGTATTTGTCATGTCCTGCAGGAAGACCTTAAGGGCGTACCTGGGGTCGGTGGCTATCTCGCCGTTCAGACGCAGCACCTCGTATGGTTTCTTCTCGGTGAACCATGTCCTGAAGTCCTCTTCGATTGTACCGTCAAGCTCTCGGGGCATTATTCGGGTCGAAGCGTCGGTAAAATAGACTTTCCACGGGTTGCTCTTCATCACGTAGCCCGTCGCTATCTCCACGCCGCCCACATGTATCGTGTTGCCCTCGCCGTATGTCGCGGCATGCACCACATCGCCGTTATGCCAGCGTCCTGCTGCCATTACGTCCTCGTTCCAGCCCACTCCGAGCCCTTGATAGTCCGATGCGTATATGCCGTCGTAACGGTCGTCGCCCTTAGTCTCGAAGAAATCCCTTGAGTACTTAATTCCGCCGTCGTTGCATATCCAAGTGTCGCCGCACGGGTGTATCGCTATGTCCTGCATGTCGCAGTGCATCCAGTCGTTGCGTTGATAGCCGCCTATGCCGTGGTCACGGTAGTTGCAAGCACCCTCCTCGGTAGAGCGGTAGAGCGAGCAGAGGCCGAACAGCACCATTGCAGGGTCGGAGGCCGATGCCCCTATCATCATGTCGAAATAGCCCTGCCCGCCACTCTCGTCCATGATTGGCGAGAAGGTGTTGTCCCAATGCCAGCTGCCTTTGTTCACGGTCTTGTCCTCCCATGTCTCGCCGGCATCTTTGGAGAGCAGGATATAAGGAGTGCCCGTTCCGCCGAGAGGCCCTCGGTCGTAGCCGTACTGGTCGCATGTGACAAGGGCGTAAACATAATTCTCGCCGCCCGGAGCCTCGCTCACGGCAAGACGTCCGCATATCATCATGTATGGCGGAATCTCCTTCTGCTGCCAGCTGTAGCCGCCATCCGTTGAGAGATATATTCCGGCCCACACGCCCACCTTTTCACGACGCACGAGATATATACGGTTCGAGTTACCCGGCTGCAGCTCGTGGTCGAAGCATGCGCCTTCCAGAGTGCAGGCGAACGACTTGCCGCCGTCGGTAGAGATATAAAAGCCGCCGCCTGCATTGTCGTCTGTCGTACCGCCTGCCGCCGCCGTTATCCTCTCCGTATCGTCAGGGTCGATTCTTATCGAATTCACACGATTGGCAATATCGCCGCAACGCTGCCAGCTGTCGCCGCCATCGACCGATTTCCACAGCCACGGACCGCCGCCCACATATACGACATTCTTATCGACAGGGTGAATTGCGATACTGTATATCGGGCCGCCAAAATTATGCTGCGGAGCGCACGCCTGCCATGACTTTCCGTGGTCGGTTGTCTTGAAGACCACGCCGCCCTCGGTTCCGCAATAGAGAGTAGCGCTGTCGGCAAGGCTTACGGCAATGCGGTAGACGCAGACCTGAGAGTCCTTGCGTTTCACCTCACCGTTCTTATGCTCGTATGTACGGTTAGGGCCTATGTTTCGCCATATATGCTTTTCGCCGGCAGCCATAGAGCGGTTTGCCGCAGCCACCTTCCTGTTCGAAGCGTCTACACGTTGCCTGTACTCCTCCATTGTCGGCAGCTCAATCCTGCCGTCGGCATTGACAAACCGCTTGTATGCGCTCGACCAGCGTCTGTAGAAATTGACGGCCGGCTTGTTATCGACGGTCTTTACCCTTACATTCACATCGCTTGCCTTCCAGTCGTTGAAGAGCGACTGCATCTCGTTGAAATTGACGCCCGACGGGTTTTCGACTATCTCCCTTATCCATTCGGGAGCGTTAGCCGGCATAGGCTCGGCAAGATATGGGTCGTAGAGCTGTGCCTTGGACGTGTCGCTGTCATGAGCGGCGTTATCGCCGATACAGCCGGCATTCGCCGTCACAGCCGAAAAGGCAAAAAGAGATAATAATAATATAGTTTTAGACATAGTTCTGTTAAAAAAAACATTTCCCTTAAATTAACGTTTCGCAATTTTACAAAAAAGTTATAACAGGATAGCGGCATTAAAAATAAATTTTGTTAATTGCGTTAAATTTTAACAATCATTTTAAAATTAAAGCCATTGCAAATATAACCCAACTCAGCGAAAGAGAATATTTATGAGAATTTAGCGATAAGAAGAACGCCATTTGTAGTTTTTATCACAAGAAAATAGTATTTTCGCATAGAGAAAATACCGAAACATAACCAACAACCAAATAACTACGGCATATGAAATCACTCCGTTCTCTATTCAGGATTGGACTTGGCCCGTCGAGCAGTCACACGATGGGCCCTAACCGTGCGGCGAAAATTTTTGCAGAGCGTTGTCCCGACGCGGACAGCTACAGAGTAACCCTTTACGGAAGCCTTGCTGCCACAGGAGAGGGACACATGACAGACCAGGCTATCATCAAGGTGCTTGAGCCCATCGCCAAGCTGGAGCTTGTATGGAAGCCCAAGACATTCCTGCCGTTCCACCCCAACGGCATGCTCTTCGAGGGCATAAAGGATGACAAGGTAATTGACCAATGGACCATATACAGCATTGGCGGAGGCGAGCTTGCCAACGAAGAGACCACTAAGAGCGAAGAGGACATATACCCTCTTACCACCATACATGAGATTATGGACTGGTGCGACGAGACAGGCTGCACATTCTGGGAGTATGTGGAGAAATATGAAGGCCCGGAGGTGTGGGACTTCCTTTCCAAAGTGTGGGAGACCATGAAAAGCACCATCAAAAGAGGGCTTGAGAACGAGGGCGTCCTGCCCGGCGGATTAGGGCTTCAACGCAAGGCGAACACATACCTTAACAAGTCAATGTCATACAGCGCCGCCGTGAGCAGCAAGGCAAAGGTTTACGCATACGCCCTTGCCACGTCCGAGGAGAACGCAAGCGGCAGCACCATCGTCACCGCCCCCACCTGCGGCTCAAGCGGCGTGCTGCCTGCCGTGCTTTACCACCTGCACACATCGCACAACTGTTCCGACACACGAATTCTGCGTGCGTTGGCCACTGCCGGGCTTTTTGGCAACGTAGCTAAGGAGCATGCCTCCATTTCGGGCGCCGACGTAGGCTGCCAGGGCGAGATTGGCGTAGCGTGCGCTATGGCGGCAGCGGCCGCATGCCAGCTTTTCGGAGGAACGATAAACCAGATTGAATATGCAGCCGAGATGGGCCTTGAACACCATTTGGGACTTACGTGCGACCCATTGTGCGGACTCGTTCAGGTACCATGCATCGAACGCAACGCCATAGCAGCGTCACGCGCGCTCGACGCCTGCACCTATTCAGCCCTTTCCGACGGCAAGCACAAGATAGACTACGACCGAATAGTCGAGGTGATGAAAGAGACAGGGCACGACCTGCCGAGCCTCTACAAGGAGACATCGACCGGCGGCATTGCCAAGATTGACATAAACAAACGAAGAGGCTTCAGGAAAATTCTTGACACGCTTCATATAAACAAGAAACACGACTGAAAAGACAAACGATAAACAACACAATATGAAAAAGAGACTACTACTGACGCTGCCCCTGCTGCTTTTTGCTATTTTGGCAAGAACGCAGAACGAGGTGCGTCCCAACTACGCTCTTGCCGAGCGTTTCTCGCCGAACAAGATTACCAGAATGGTAAAACAGACAAGAGTGCAACCCATTTGGTTCGCCGACGGCAGACAGTTCATCTACATATGGAAGAATACCGACGGCACGAAGGTGTACCTTGCCGACGCCGTGAAAGGCACGAAGCGTGAGCTTTGGGACATGGACCGGATGGCAAAGGAGCTTACCCTGAGAACGCAGGACCCATACGACGCCGACCACCTTCCCGTCAGGATTGAGAACAGGATTCGTGAGGGGCGGTACGTCAATTTCAACGTAGCGTCAAAGCTCGAAGTTCCCCGTGAGCTGCCCCGTCACGAACGCAACGACACTACAAAGATAAAGGAGAACAAGGGAAAGAAGATGAACAAGACCTTCTACTTCGAGTACGACATAAAGACAGGCAAGCTGCTCGAGCTCACAAAGGACGAGTACGAGGACCTGTACCCTGTTTACCCCAAGTGGGCGAACGTGTCGCCCGACGGCAAGCATGTGATATACGAGAAGAACTACAACCTGTGGTACATGTCGCGCGAGGACCTTGACAAGCTGCGTCATTGGGAGAAGGACAGCACCGTCACCGAGCGTCAGCTCACATTCAACGGCAGGCCTAACTATTGCTACGCATACCACTCGCTAAACGAGAAGCCCGACAGCACGAAGCGCTACCGTGTGAACGCTTTGTGGAGCCCCGACTCGCGTCACTTCGTAATGACGCACCGTGCCGACTCGATACTGTCCAAGATGTGGGTCATAAACTCATTGAGCAATCCCCGCCCCACCCTTGAGAGCTACTACTACCAGATGCCGGGCGAAGAGACCCCTGCAATGACAATGGAGCTTTTCGATTTCGAGAACAAGACAAGCCGCATGATAGACGTTTCGGAGTTCAAGCACCAGCACATAGAGCTGTTCCGCAAGCCGGGCGACCACACGACACGCTACGAGACGCCCTACAAG
This sequence comes from Bacteroidaceae bacterium, assembly GCA_017462065.1. GTDB lineage: Bacteria > Bacteroidota > Bacteroidia > Bacteroidales > Bacteroidaceae > HGM04593. The sequence goes on along the minus strand of JAFTRV010000046.1, from coordinate 12,645 downwards.
AGCGTATGGTTAGGCGACGAGAAAGGCTTTTACTTTGAACGCACGAGCCGTGACATGAAGAGAGTAGACGTCTGCTATGTAGCGGTAGAGAGCGACACGGCAAAGACCATAGTACGCGAGCAGATGAGCACCAGCATCGACAGCAAGCCCATTCGCCTCGTAAACGACGGCAAGCAGTTCATTCAGTGGTCGGAGCGTACAGGCTGGGCGATGCTCTACCTTTACAATGCCGACGGCACGCTGGCGAACGCCATTACCGACGGAGCTTTCCACGTTGAGGAGGTTGTTGCCGTAAACGAGAAAGAGAAGAAGATATATTTTGCCGCCTGCGGAGTGAACAAGGGCGAGAACCCCTACTACATGCACATATACAGCGTGAACTTTGACGGCAGCGGAATGAAGCAGATTGACGAGAGCGACATGAACATAAGCAACATTTCCGTCGCCGCCAACGGAGAAGCGTTCGTCATCACGGCGTCACGTGTAGACACCACTCCTGTCAGCCATGTATACAGCAAGAACGGCAAGAAGAGCCTTGAGCTTGGCGTTGCCGACCTCTCACAGCTGTTCGCAGCGGGATACAAGTTCCCCGAGCGTTTCACCGTGAAGGCCGCCGATGGCGTCACCGACCTTTACGGAGTGATGTATAAGCCGTTCGACTTCGACTCCACAAAGTGCTATCCTCTTATAGAATATGTTTATCCCGGCCCTCAGACCGAGGCCGTGAACGAGAGCTGGTCGAGCGGCATGAGCCGTATCGACCGTCTGGCGCAGATGGGCTTCATAGTAGTCACCGTAGGCAACAGAGGCGGACACCCCAACCGTTCAAAGTGGTACCACAACTTCGGCTACGGCAACCTGCGTGACTACGGACTTGCCGACAAGAAAGTCGCCGCACAGCAGCTCATCGCACGCCACAGCTACATCGACGGCGAGAAGGTAGGCATACACGGCCATTCAGGCGGCGGTTTCATGTCCACGGCCGCCATACTGACCTACAACGACTTCTTCAAGGTAGCGGTTTCGTGCGCCGGCAACCACGACAACCGCATATACAACAATTGGTGGAGCGAGAAGCACCACGGCATAAAAGAGAATGTCAAGGAGAAGAGCGGCAAGGATGGCGTCATTGAGATGGACACCACATTCTCATACAGCATCAGCACCAACCAGGAGCTTGCCAAAAGACTCAAGGGCCACCTGCTGCTCGTGACGGGCGACATGGACGATAACGTTCACCCTGCCAACACCACACGTGTCATTGACGCCCTTATACGTGCCAACAAACGATTCGACATGCTGTTCCTGCCCGGCCAGCGTCACGACTTTGGCAGCATGGACGAGTACTTCTTCTGGAAGATGGCCGACTACTTCAGCAAGCACCTGCTCGGCGAAGCCAAAGAAGACGAGATTGACATTGTAGAGATGAACAATGATTAAGTGCAATGGGAGCCTGCAATTTTGCAGGCTCCCATTGCACTTATAGTTTAAAGTTGAGAGTTTATAGTTGAGGGAACAGCACTGCAGGCAATTATTGCCGCCTTAGCTAAGATAACAATGAAGGCTTGCAACTGCAAGCCTTCATTGTTATCTCTTCTTGTATATCACCTTAACCGGTTTATAGCAGATATTGTCATATTGGTCGAGTACCGTGCCTTTATCGGTATCAATCACCCATACACTGCCGTTAAGCCCCTCCTTTGTCGGGTCGTAGAAAGCGACATAGGTTTTCTGGTGGTCCTCGCTTATCTCAATTGCGGTAATTACTGCATTCGGGTTGTCAATGACCAATAAATCATCAGCATCACTGATATCGATGTTTGAAGTATAATACCAACGTTTTACCTTATTTTTCTGAGCATACATGAAGGATGTGTATGTTTTATTTGCCACGCAAGGTGTATTCTCATCGACAGGCGCGCCCCAAAAATCCGCAGTTCTAATACCGCCATTATCCATTATAACATATTCATTCGGCTTGCCTTCAACCGAATTCCAGAAGAATGTCGGTAAAACGACTGACAATGTAACCATATCACGGTCTTCGAGCAAAACCAAGACCTCTCTTTCACTTACCTTACTCTGTTCCGGCGTACGTCTGATTTCAGACATTAACACAAAATCTTTTACGCTTTTAAAATAATTCAAGTCTGCAAAATCAGGTTCTGTCGGCTGTAGCAAATATTTGCTGCCGCAATAGTACGGACCGTATGCATTGTAAATCAGTGACAAGCCTTTTCTTTCTTTATCCCAAAAAAGAATATCGTAATAGCTCGCACTGGTAGTACCGACAAACGCAGACTGAGCGTAGGTTGAAAGAAGTTTTGTCGATGGCTGGAGAATAGCATCGTATGTAGGCATGTAATAGACCTTGCCGTCGGCAGAGAGGACCGGATAGGATATTCCCACTGCACTCTGAGACGGTACCAACAGTTTTGTCGGGCTGAATGTAGGGTATTCCTTAGAGGTTATGGAGTTCTCGACAAGGAATGTCTTATCATTCAAAAAGTAAATTACAGCGTCATCGCCGTCACCTGGCACATCATTGCCGCGACATGAAACGATAATAGAGCCCGATGTCTGCACAATGTCAGTAGGACGTGAAGCGAATGGCATGCCCTGATTATTGACAGCAAAGCAGTCATAGTCGGTAAATTCCGCTATATCGCCCTCCTTCATCGGCTCTTGCATGAACGAAAGCATAGGCTTGCCGTCGCCGTCCTCGCTAAGGACTGTCAAGCCATATTCATACGGAGAGTTCACATTGACTACAAAGGGAAAGAAAGACTTGCCGTCTTCATTCTCTACTATCAAGCGGCAGTTGAATCTTCCGAGTTCTGTCCCGACAAAAACAAAATTTTTCTCTTGCGAGAAGACATCGAGGTTTATCTCCCAAGTATAGCTGAGCGCCTTGTCTTTGTTTGTCTGAGTTATGACAGGCTCTATCTTGAGGGTCACATTCTTGTCTATGTCATATATGCTATCGATGCCCGAGATTGTGATTTCCGACAATGGCAGGACCGCATCGGTACTCTTGTTGCTAAAGCATGAAGCAAGAAGCAGCATTGACGATACGAACAGTATATATTTAAATGATTTCATAATTATATGCTATAAAATAAACACTTAACAATTACTCATAGGGGTTAGGAAAATCAAAAGGATAGTTAGGATACATTTCCAAAATCATTTCACGATTTGCCGGGTCGTTCAGATACTCGTACAAAGGAGCGCATACGTATTTCTGCATTATTGCACGATACGGGTACAAGTCGCCGTATGGAATCTTTTCAAGATTCTCGCCGCCATAGTATGCGACCATCTTCTTGTATGTCTCAGGGATTACGTCCTTGATTTTCTTAAAGTATTCTACCACCTTAAGGTATGTAAAAGGATGCCAACTGCCGAAGTTGCTATGAGGATTGCCCGGACGCCAAACCTTTACATTATCCGCATTGAGCCATTCGGGTTCAACAATCTCATTGGTGAATGTAAGCGTGCGGGCTTGGTTCAGAGAGTCAAGAGTCGGAGTGAAATTAGCGTTCTCGACAAGCCTTATGCTCAATTTATAGTATTCATAGCCGTTGGCGTAGTCTCCTTTCAAGCCGCCACGCAGAATGGTAACAGGAATATACCCCTCTATTGAGTCGGGTTCTATCACAGCCTTTCCGAAGTTATATTGAACGCCGGCCTGTGCCGTTGTGGAGTCTTCGATTACCTCATAAGCTATCTCACGCTCCTCCTTGCTGAGACCGCCCATTATCTTTACAGGTATTTTGTACTCATAAGCAGTAACCTCCAATGGAGTTACGCTGAACGAGTAATTGAGGGTATCCTTAGTAAAATATATACCGCAATATGATGTATCATATACAAGATAGTCCGCATCGAAGCACGATGTAGCTATGAACATCGTAGCCAATGAGAAAAAAACTGACAAAGCTTTATAAAGTCTTTTCATATGCTCGTAATGTATTAATAACGGTTTTCGGTTTCTGAATCGGGTACAGGAATTACATATATGCCGTTTTCGGGCTTGTACTCTATTGTACCGTCGAACGACTTGATAGGCAAGTTGAGTCGTTTCATATTAAAGAACAGCTGCCCCTCGCCTATGTACTCCTTGTAACGCTCCTCGTTTATATGATTCAATGTGAATGTAACATCATCGCCAAGCTTCTCCAAGCCACGATGCTCACGCACATTATTATAATATTCCAATGCTTTTTCAGGAGCATCCTCCAACAGAGCCTCAGCCATGATATAATACATTTCCGGAATACGTATCATGTTTATGCCGAGGATGAGGTCGGCAGGACGTGTAGCCACGATATTCTGAAGCTCGTATATTTCGGTAAGCTTGCTCAGGCGGTCTATCTGCTCATTGCCCAACGGTACTGTCGTAAAGTAGGCTGTAGTTCTGAAGTCAAGGCCTGAATTATCTTTTTCATAAGTCGCGAGATAGTCATTGCGCAGGTTCAGAGAATAACGTGTCGTTGTCTGCTGCAGCTTCGCATACACCTGAGTGTAAAAAGATGAATGATATATACCGAAGACGCATTCTTTCTTTGAAAGAACGCCTGCAACGTCATTCTTCACCTCTGTCTTCTCTTTAAGTACGTAACCGCTCTTCTCTATTACCTCCTTCGCATACTTGGCCGCATTCTTCTTGTCACCCATTGTAAGGTAAACACGTGCGAGAGTCGCCTTTACGGCGTACTTGTTGAAGTGTATCTGACGGTCGAGCATGAATGCACGTTCGTCGGCATGCTTCTCCTCGTTGGCAAGCAGAGAGTCCGCTTCGAGAAGATCGTCAAGGATATGCTCGTAGTTATCTTTCAGTGACTCGAATTCAGGAGCCTTAAGAGAGAACTCCGTTGCATAAGGTATACCCTTAGCGGCGGGGTTCACCGTGTACTGCTCGGCAAAAAGGCGGACAAGGTCAAAGTGCATGAAAGCGCGCATACCGAGAGCCTCGCCACGATATATAGTAAATGGATACTCCTTTGCGTTTGCGACCTTAGGGGCGTCAAGAATACTGTTCACATTCGAGATATTCTTATACATTGATGTCCATACAGAACTGAACAATGACTTGACATCGGTGTTCGCATAATCGAACTTGCCCAGCGCCGTTACCAGCTTGTGTCCGTTGCAGTAGAGATTGTGAGCCATAACCTCAAGTGCAGAGAAATGAAGCTCTTGGCCATAGAGAGTTGTTGAGCGCATCTGTGAATAGACGCCGTACATAGCGTCCTCGATACCCTGCTCAGTCTCAAGAAGCGGGTCACGCTTTGCCTGACCGTCGGGAGTGATATCGAGGAACCCCTCGCACGATGTCATTGTGAGCGCAAAGGCTACCAACGCCGATATAATATATTTCATCTTCTTCATAGTCATCATTCATTAAAGTGTAACATTCAGGTAGAACTCGAATCCCTGGCTATACAGGTACTCGGTACCACGTTCTATCTTCACTGTCGAGAGCCTTAGGATGTCGGTAAAGTTTATGCCGAGACGCAAGTTACGCAGCATCATACGCTTGCAGAGCTTGTCGCTGAACTCATAGCTCAGGTTCAACGAGCCCAGAGAGAGCGTGTTCTCTACCTCGGCGAAACGGTCTGTCTGCTCGGGACGTGAACTGTCGGCTATATCCTTGTATATAGCATGGTTGCCCGGCTCTTTCCAACGGTCGTCGAACACACGCTGGTCGGCATTGTAATACGGGTCGGCGCCCTCGACCTTTGTTACACGGGTCGTGTTATACACCCATGCGCCGGCACGCAGATTAAAGAGAGCGTAGAGGCTGAAGCCCTTCCAATAGAGGTTTGTGCTGAATGTCGCAGTGAACTCCGGCTCCGTATCGCCTATGAGCACCTTGTCGGCAGGGTCGTAGACAAATGTACGCTCGCCGTTACGCTTGATATACACCTCTTTGCCTGTGGCAGGGTCGATACCACCTGAACGCACGAGCTTAAGAGCCGTAACGCTCTCGCCCTCGGCATACTGCGGCAGCGGAGTAAGAGAGTTCGACGCCTCGTTCTCTTTGTTGATTTCCTCGAGCGCTTTGTTGATTTTCGTTATCTTGTTACGGTTCATGTAACCCGTTGTCGCCAAACGCCAGTAGAAATCGTTCTTACGGAATATGTAACCGTCAATCTGATACTCGATACCTTTGTTCTGCATTTCGCCCAAGTTCGCCTTTGCGCTTGTAGTACCTGTAGAAGGAGCCATAGCCTTGTCGAGCAGCAGGTCGGTCGTGTTGCGAATGTACGCATCGAGAGTGAAGTTCAAGCGGCGGTCGAACATGCTGAGGTCGATGCCGACGTTGTAGTTCATCGTACGCTCCCAGGTCAAATCGACATTGCCTATTGTGATAGGAACCGCACCGATGCCGTTCTTGTACTCATAATCGTTGTAATAACGGTACATAGTCATTGCCTGGAAGGGGCTGAAGCTTACCTTACCCGTGTAACCTGCACTGCCTCGTACCTTGAAGATGTCGAAATGCTTCTTCACACGCTTCATGAACGGCTCGTTCATTATGTTCCAACCGAGACCGCCCGACCAGAAGTGACCGAAACGGTTGTTCTCACCGAACTGCGAAGAGCCTGTCGTACGCCATGTAGCATCTACGAAGTAACGGTTGCGGAACGAGAAGTTGCCGGTTGTAAAGAAACCGACATCGGCCGTTTCGGATTGCGTGCCGTAAGGCTTGCTGTCTGTCGGGAAAGAGACCGCATTGCCGATATACGAAAGGTCGTCGTTGAAGAAACCTATAGCCTGCATTGTCTCGCTGCTGCTCTTAGAGTGGTTTATTTCCCAACCTGCCGAAACGCTTACCAGCGATTCGTCCTTGAAGAACTTGTTGAAAGTACCCACAACGTTACCATTATAGCTTATTCCTTTCGACATGCCTTTTGTGTATTGTCCTTTCTTTGAGAGGTCGGTTATATATTTATATGCAAGCGACTTCGGCGAAGTGAATATATCGCTTGTGCCCGACTTGCTCTGCAGGTTGAAGTGACCGGTCAGGAGGAACATTTTGCTTATGTCCCAACGGAAATCGGTGCTGTTAGAGAGAGTGCGGTCGCCGCTCTTGTCGAAGCTTCCGAGCGTAGCCTCGTACAGCGGGTTGTCAATATCCCAAGAGAGGTTCGTGTTCGGTGTTCCGTCGGAATTGTACATCCTGTCGTAAGGATTCATCCTCACATACTGTGAGAACGAGCCGTAAGGAGAGTTCTTAACGTCAAGTTCCTGATATGTGGTACGGTTAGATATTGTAAACGCACCTATGTAGTAGTCGAGCTTGAAGCCAATGTTATAACGTTTGCGGTAGTCGCCCTTCATGACGCCCCTTGTGTCGCCGAAGCGGCCAGTAAGCTCATAGCGGAGGTTTGAGGCGCCGCCGTAGACACGCAAAGAGTGGTCGTGCGAAATAGCGGTACGAGCAGGCTGAGAGAGCCAGTCACTGTCAAGGCCGGCTTTTATAAGCTTATAGCGCTGATTATACAGTTCGTCGTACTGGTACTGCACAGGAAGGCCTGTCTCTGGGTCAATTGAGCCCTTACCGCTGTAAAGACCGGCAAGACGCTCATATTCAAGTTTCTCGGCAGCCGACAGCACATTGTAATCCCTCAATACCGGGAACTGCGCATTGCCCGTAAAGTTGTACTGCACACGCACCGTGCTTTCGGTGATAGGCTTGCGTGAGATGACGATGACACCGTTGGCAGCCTTAGAGCCGTAGAGAGCCGTAGCCGAAGCGTCCTTAAGGACCGTAATCTTCTCAACCTCGTTTATGTCAAGGTCATAGAGGTCCTGCATCGTTATTTCGGTACCGTCGAGAATAATTGTAGGCTGGTTCACCTGCTGGCCGCTGTTCGAGAACGAGCTCATGCCTCGCAGCACGAGTTCGGGAGTGTGGTTAGGGTTAGAGCCCTGGCTGGTATTCTCGACCATTGCCATGCCCGGCGTAAGCGCCGACAAGGCACTGATAAGGTTCGTGCCTGATACCTGACGCAGTTCAAGGCCGGTAATCTCGGTTGCCGAGCCGGTAAAGGTCTCCTTGTTCTTTGACACGAAACCGGTAATCACTACGTCGCCAAGAGTGTTCGAGTCCTCCTCGAGCTCTATTCTCATTGCCGACAATTTGCGTGACTTTGAACTTAGCACAACATCCTTATAGCCTACAAAAGATACACGTATTTCAAAATCCTTCACCTCGGAACTTACACGGAAAGCGCCCTCAATGTCAGTTGATGTACCGGTCAAGAGCTTGCCGTCCTTGTAAATGGCGACAGAGGCTCCGATAAGCGGTTCTTCGGTCTTTTTATCGACAACAACACCATAGACAGTAATATTATCGATTTCTCCCGCAATGGATTTCAGAGGAGATTCAACTGCAAGAACAGGCTTTGCCGGGAACAGCAGAAGCATGCATAAGAGGCTGCATGCCAAAGTCTTTCTTAGAGTTATTCTATTCATTTGTCGTTTGTATTAATTAATATTCGCCAATTGTTTGAAACAGAATACAAAAGTACGAAAAAAAGTGCTTCCCGCAAAGCGTGGGAAGCACTTTAATAGATTTATTTAAATATTGTAAAGCCGTAGAAGCAGTTTCTTACTTTACCAACACCTTCTTGCCGTTTACGATGTAAAGGCCGGGAGCAGCAATCTCATCGATTCTGCGGCCCTGCATGTCGAAGACACCCTCAACAGCAGCGTCAGCGGCAACCTCCTCGATAGAGGTGTCTGCGTCGTCTTTCTTGCTGATAGTTACATTCTTGTAGTAAGCAATGGTCTTGAGTTCTGTATCATCATAGAAACCATAAACTATTGAGAAGTCCTCGATGCTCAAAGTGTTGTCGTCGTTCAAAGTAACCTTAACCGGATTCTTCTGAGCATTAGCATCGAACATCTTAAGGAAGTAACCCTTACCGTAAGAGTATACATTACCATTATTCAATGTAGCGCTCTTGCCGTCCTCGGCAACCGTCAATTCGAACTGACCACTATTAATAGACCATGCGTCATTGCCCATGATTTCCATTACACAGTAATAAGCACCCTCTTCGTCATATTCCACAACAACCTCAAAAGAAGCAGGGCATTCCGTCGTATCTTCAGCATCAGCCTTTGTCACCTCTCCGGCAAGGACATATGTACCGGTCCAGTCAAATGCGGGAGCCTCCTCTTCGGCAGCCTTATTGATAACCAAAGGCTTGTAGCGAGCTACAGTCTGATCCTCTTCCCAAACAGCACTTCCATCATTTGTATTCATCGCATGCTTTACAAGAGAGAAAGAGCCTAAGCTGAATGTACCGTCTTCGTTAAGCGTCAAAGAGATCGAACCATCCGCAGCAGCACCTACAAGATTATGATATATAATACAAAGGGTGCCCTCTACCAAATCATTGTCTCTTTCAAGATAAATACTGCCCTTCTCGATACTTGCAGACTTTCCGTCTTCACCAATAACCAATTTAAGGTCTGATAGATAACTTTCATACATGTTATAGCCCAAGAAGTCAGTAACATAATACTCGCCCTTATCTGCCACAACAACTATATCGAACTCAGACGGAAGTTTTGCAGTCTCATCAAAATAACGAACATCACCCTCACCGACTTTCACCTTATATGTACCGCTCCAATCATATGCATTCGGATCCTCGCGTTCAATCCATCCATAAGTAATCGACTGTATTATAGGAGCCACGTCCTTTGTTACCTCTACACCATCCACCTCTTCGGTCGCAGTACCTTCTTGACGAATGTAAATTCTATCACCTTGCCACATCAATGTTTTGTCGCTATATGTAAACGAGAATTTGCCTGCTTTTACAAATACATTTTCCGGAGTTGATGAAGTAGCCCCAATACCGAAGCGGATTTTATTTTCTGCATCAAGATACAAATTATCGAATGGAATACTCAACTCAACACCATCAAAAGTAGCATCCAATGTAAATGGCTCATAACCTTCAAAATTAAAGGTTGCAGTCCAATTCATATTTGTCTCATCTTTTGCTACAAGATTCATTTTAAACTCATAAACAAAAGAGGGGTCTTTAACATAATCTATTGAATAAGGATGGAACGACCATTCACCGGCTATCTCCGGAACCTCAATAGTCTCCGACTCTATCAAAGTCAATTTAGCGTTAGTAACATTCGCATACACCGTTGCCGTCATATTACCTCCTGGCCAAGAAAAACCGCATACGGCAAAATCATCAATTGTTATTTCTTTTGTTGCCGGATCATATTTGTAATACATTGTATACATTTGAGGATTCTCAAGCTCTACATCGGTAACACCTATATAGCCTTCCCACAAACCATATTGAGGATTAGGGTTATTCACATAGAAATAATTATTTTCTAAATCAATATCAGAGACAAGTTGGGTGTAATCGGCTCCCATAAGCCCCTTTACAACCGCAGGGGCACCAAGACCTGAGTCATCTTTAGTTATAAAAACTTCGCAGTTATTTTTAATAACCGATACATAATCTGCGCCAGCCTCAGTTGGTTCAATTGTGGCAGTAAACATATACTTGCCATACAAGTCCGTCAAAGCATTCACCTGCGCATTGGTCGTTGTAACCATAAGCACAAGAGAAACTAACATAAAGTAAAATTTCTTCATAGTTTAAAATTTTAAGTTTATAAATAAATTAAATATTGTCGCTATACAAAATTCAGCAATCAGGGCTTAGCGGCAAGCAATGTGTCATATTTATGCAACAGATTAGCAAAACCTAAGCCGAAACTGAAAAATTAAGTGACAAAAATAACGCAGTCGCAACAAAAAAGCAAAAAAAATGTCGATTATTTTTAATAATAACCGACATTTTTAAACTAAAACAGATATTTAAGCCTATAAACAGCCTATTTAAGCCCCTCGAGCACATCCTTCAGCTTTTTTCCGCTGCTTGGACGCAAAGCCCCGTATGTATGAAGCCTGCCCTCTTTGTCATAAATGGCAAAAAACGGAATCATCTTGACATTCAACGCATTCGACAATGAATTATTGCTGTCGAGCAACTGAACACCATGCATCTTCAATTCTGACATTTTGTTTTTCCACGCCTTAACGTCGGTATCGGTAGAAATTGAGACAAAAACTACATCCTTGTTCCGAAGCTCGCTCTCCAACTTCTGAAGATGAGGCACCTCCTTGCAGCACGGGTTGCACCACGACGCCCACATGTCCACATAGACATATTTGCCCTTGAAGGTTGAGAAATCGACCTTTTTGCCGTTTTCATCGACAAGCTCCACGTCTTCGGGGAAAGGGGAGCCTACTATCGTAGACTTACGTTTCATGTAGGCTTCGACATACACCTGCGGCAATGAATACTCCTTGGTCACCGACTTGATAAGCTCAAGGCCTCCCTCAAAATCGTCTGAATAGTTGTACTTGGAGAGGAAGTCGGACATCAATGTCACTACAACCTTCTCACGCACAGCCTCGCTGCTGTATGTAGAATAGAGGTAAGCCATTTTGTCGTACAGCGACGGCGACGCAGGGAAGTCGCTCTTGATTATTTGCGGAACGCCATAAACGAGCGAGGCATAATCGTTGTCGAAGACATCCTTCGGCGACGGCAGCACCTCGCTGCGGCTGAAAGGTATCGCGCTCTCCGAAATCTTTTGCGCTCGGGGAATGGAGCTGTACGCATTATATGCGCGCGCATACGCATGTACTTTCATATAATCCCTTGCATGGCCGGTAACGCCGTCAAGCTTTGAGATAGAATCGTAGGCTGCCACATATCCCTTGACAAGAGCCTTAAGGTCCTTAGGGCTCAACGCCGCATGATTCCACAGCGAACAGTCGAGGGAGTTTATATCCGCCATTAACGCCGAGAAAGCCGCATTGTCGGGCGTGTTGTCGATAAAGAGCAGAGCGCCTTCTATTTTCACGTCCAAAGCCGCCTTTTCGGCCGACACAAGAGTGAACGGCACATTCAGCTGCGACTGGTTCCTAACGACGATAAGGCTGTAAAGCCCCAATTCCGACGCACGCAGGCTGCCGGCGTATGCGTTATTCTTGTGACGCAAAGCGACAGGCTTAGCTTCGGAGCCGGCGTTCAACGGCTGAACAAGGACTTTAGAAACGCCTGCAGTGTCGCCCGACAAAGAGATGTTCAACTGGAATCTTTGCGCCGATGCGCTGAATGCGACGAGCAGGAATGTTATAGCAGCAAAAATGTGTTTCATCGATATTTAAATAGCGTGTTTTACAAAATGCCTGAAGGCATAATTCCGCAACGGCATAAAAAATGAGCGATTCATGCAGGTTGCGTCTGCGAAGATAATAAAAAAAATCAACATTTCAAGACTCTGCCACGAAACAATATTAACATAGTAAAAGATGCAGGCGACCGCCTGCATCTTTTACTATGCCTAACAAAGCACTTGCTATACGTGTCATGCTCGAGCGAAGCGAAAACAGCGAGTAAGTAAACGAAAGCGGCTCACCAGCAAAGTCTGGGGGGGAATAGAATGTTTCATTCTTATTGCAACTTACCCTTAACCAGTTGTCGTTTATTCTTTTTGTAGTCGTTCTATCATGTACTTTTGTCGCACAAAAGTACCAAAAAGCCCGGCACAGGGAAGAACAGTCCGCCGGTT
>JAFTRV010000045.1 GCA_017462065.1 Bacteroidaceae bacterium | reverse complement strand
GTTCGTTCAACAATTTTATCGCAAATGCGTTGAGTGCCATTGCTGCATATTGTTTCTTTGAAAAGAAACCCGCCATTGACGTGGAATTCGTCAATGACGGGCAACTTTCTCTGTTCTAAAATTATATCGAACTCACGTTATGATATTGTGTTGTTAAGGCTCTTGTCGAGATAGTGGTTGTTTATGTACTCAAGGTAAGTGTTGTCCGACTTCATCTCGATTTCGCCCTGCTGGGTAATGAATGTAAGGGTACTCATCTCCGTCTTTTCGCTGTCGGCCTCTTTAAGAGGAATGTTTACTCCTAACATTACATGGTATTTGTTGTCCGCTGTGATTGTCTTGTAAATCTGCTTGCCGATATATGCTTTCTGGCCATCGGGCTTAGCTACCTCCTCGACATATTGCCACAAGCCTTCCAATGGATTGGCCTTCTGTGCGTTCGCCGCTCCGCAAAGAACAAGTACGGTTGCCAGCAAAAGGGCTCTTCTTAATGTTTGCATAATGCTTTTCATAATGGTATGTTTTAAGGTTTGGAATAAACTAATTCTTTATGCATCCGCAATGTACGAATATTTTTATAAAAAACCTTTTTTTTGTCAAAAAAAATAATTTATAACAAATTCATTCCCTAACGAAGAGGCAAATTGTTATAAATTTGCATTATGAAAATTGTCTTGGTTGTTTTCGGAACTATCTCTCTGATTTTGGGCGTTATCGGCATCTTCTTGCCGGTGCTGCCTACTACGCCCTTCCTGCTCTTGGCGGCGACTCTTTACCTTCATAGCTCTAAGAGGCTTTATGATTGGCTTCTTGCCCACCCTTGTCTTGGAGAGTATATAAGGAACTTCAAGGAGTACAGGGCTATTCCATTAAGGGTAAAGTTTATTTCGGTGAGCCTTGTATGGGCGACTCTTCTCTATTGCGCCATAGGCGTTGCCAAGACATGGTGGATGAGTCTGCTGTTCATTGCCATTGCCTTAGGCGTGACAATACATATCCTCAGCTACAAGACTCTTAAGAGGTGATTTATTCAAAGTCCGACATGTCTACTAACTTGTTCATTATGGCGTAGACTGTAAGGCCCGGAATACTGTTTATGCCGAGCTTCTGCGATATGTTGCGGCGGTGAGAGATGACGGTATATACCGAAATGTTGAACTCGTCGGCAATCTCTTTGTTCGTCTTTCCTTTGGCAACGGCTGTAAGAATGTCACGCTCGCGTGTCGATAGCTCGTTTATGTCGCTCTTCGGTGTCTGCATGTTCTCTTCCAATGCGTTCTTGAGCTTCTGTATTATGCGTGCCGCATTGTCGTATATGCCTATGCAATCGTCGTACTGGCGTATAACGTTCTCTTCATAGATGCCGTGCGTGAGAGCGACAATGGCCTTGTTCCCGAAATATGAGCGTATATCCAGCCTCTCGTTGTAGTCGATGACAGCCGGGTTTATGATTATTATGTCAATGTCGTTGTTGTTGGCATTGTAGTATGTCGGGTTGCTCAGGGTCTGCACGACCTTGAATTCAGGATTGCGGTTTATAAGTTCCGCAATGCCTGTCGCTACAATCTCCGACGGCTCTATCAGAACTATCTTGTATTTGACATCTTTATTCATGGCCCTTTTCCAATTTTTCTACAAGAGGAATTAGCAGTTTGTTCTCTATCAGCGAGTGCTTCTTAAGGTCGCTCTCGACATTGTATATATTCTGAAGCAACTCGAAACGGAGCGGCGACGAGTAGCTTTCGTCAAGGTACTTGGTGATAATGTTCTTCAGGTCATTGAGCTTTTCGTTAATGTTGCTGTGGTTCTCTTCGAACTGCCGTATGCTATACTCTCTTTCGGCAGGGTCGGCAGCTTCAAGCAGTTCCTCAATGTATGGGAACACAACCTCCTCCTCGTATCTGAAATGCTTTATAATCTCGCTGTCATAGTCGTCGTAGAACTTGTCGATGAGCTTGCGGCTCACCTCGTCAAGTTCTTCAACGAGTCTGTGTATAGCCTCGTGTATCGTGGGAAAGCATACTCCGGTGTAAAAGCGGTGCGACGCTCTCAGATATGTCGTAATGCTTCTTATATCGTTGCTGCTCAGAGCGTTTATGTGCGGCATGTAGTCGCTGAACGAGTATATGTTGCATATCATGAGGAACAGCTCGTCCGAAATGCCGTATCTGCTGCACAGCTCGCTTACGGTAGCTTCGCCGAAGCCCAGTCTTATGTCAAGGCGTTGCAGTATCGAAAGCAGGCTCATGTCGCTCGACAGGAGCTCTGCCACTTTCATTCTCTTGGTGTATAATAGTTCGTTATTGTTCATCTTATGTAATGTTTTTCCTATTGTCTATAATATGCCTCCGATTATATATACAATGAAGCCTGCTACCCAAGCGACAGCGGTGTTGTATACTATTGAGAAGAGCGCCCAGCCTTTGCTCTTCGTCTCTTCGGCAATGCTTGCGATGGTTGCGATGCATGGGAAGAAGAGCAGGATGAATACCATGAACGCCATAGCTGAGCGTGGCGTAAAGTCGCCCGAACTCTTTATGTCATCCTTTATGCCTTCGTCGGAGTCGCTGCTGTAAAGCACTCCCAATGTACTTACTACAAGTTCTTTTGCGGGAATGCTTGTGATAATGGCGATGCTTGAACGCCAGTTGAGGCCTAACGGCTCCATTGCAGGTTCAATGAAGCGCCCAATCATGCCAATGAAAGAGCCTTCGTGAATGCCTGCATCGCTGCCGTTCATTACGGCCTCAGTTCCGTCAATCTTCTGCTGAGGCTCCTCTTTTGGGCGTGGGTAGTAGCTCAGGAACCATATTACAATGGTTGAAAGCAGAATTACCGTTCCGATTTTCTTCAGGTACATGGCGCATTTGTCCCACATGTGACGCAGAGTAGCCTTTAGAGTAGGCCAGCGGTATGGCGGCAGCTCCATGACAAAAGGCGTTTCGTCTTTCTTGAACTTTGTAAGTCGCAGCAGCCTTGCTGTAATAATGGCTACTAAGATGCCAAGCAGGTACAGGCCTATGAGCACGAGTGCCGCATGGTTCGGGAAAAAGGCTCCTGCAAAAAGCACCAGTACAGGCAGGCGCGCGCTGCATGACATGAACGGCGTGACAAGTATCGTGATGAGCCTGCTGCTGCGGCTCTCAATGGTGCGTGTTGCCATTATTGCCGGTACGTTGCAGCCGAAGCCCATGAGCATGGGAATGAACGACTTTCCATGCAGTCCCATCTTGTGCATCAGCCTGTCCATGATGAACGCCGCACGTGCCATGTAGCCCGAATCTTCCATGAAGGATATGAAAAGGTACAGGATAAGTATCTGCGGTATGAACACGGCGACGCTTCCTACGCCGCCTATTATGCCATTGACGACAAGGTCCCGGATAGCCCCTTCGGGCAGCAGCCTTGACGCAGTTTCGCCCAGCCAGCCGAAAAGGCTCTCAATCCACTCCTGCGGGTATGCTCCAAGCACGAACACGGTGCTGAACATTATCCACATTATAATAATGAATATCGGGAAGCCGAGCCAACGGTTCGCTACAAGGCGGTCAATGCGGCGGGTCTGCCTTTGCGTGTCTTTGTTGCCGTGCTTGAATGTCTCCTGCAAGGCGCCGTTAATGAATCCGTACTTCGCTCCGCTTATTGCTGTCTCGACATCAACGCCTTGCCCAAGCCCTAAATGCCTTTGGGGCTTCATGACAACGTCTACGCCGGTCTGCGCTTCAATCTTTCTTGCGCCATCTTCGGCCATTGCTTTCCAACGCTCAACCTCAAGGCAGTTGCCAAGCTGGTTCAGCGCCTCTTTGTCATTCTCAAGCAACTTCAATGCCCAATAGCGCACAGGGAACTGATGCGGAAGGTCGTTGGCTTTGTGCAATTCTGCCGACAACGGAACAATCTGTTCCTCGATGATGTTTCCGTAGTTTATGTGTATGTGCCTGATAGTCTTGTTCTTGCCCTCGAAAAGCTCAATGACGGTGTCGAGCAGTTTGTCGAGTCCCTTGCGATTCTTCGCTATCGTGGGAATCATTGGAATGCCCATCATTGCGCCTAAATGCTCGTAGTCAAGCTCTGCGCCGCTGGCAAGCAGCTCGTCGTACATGTTCAGAGCGACCACTGTACGCTGGTTCATGTCGATGAGCTCCGTTGTAAGGTAGAGGTTACGCTCTAAGTTCGACGCTACAACAGAGTTAATTATAACGTCGGGAGTCTGCTCAAAAAGGTGTCGGCGTACATATATCTCCTCGGGCGAGTATGCCGCAATGGAGTATGTTCCAGGCAGGTCGGTGATGTTTATTCTGTACCCCTTGTAATTGAAGCTGCCGGTCTTCGCATCGACGGTGACGCCGCTGTAGTTGCCTACATGCTCGTTCTGGTTCGAGAGGGCATTGAATATCGATGTCTTGCCGCTGTTGGGGTTGCCTACAAGAGCGACGTTGATGACATTCTTTCTCTTGGTGGGTATTCTGCGTATGGTGCAGTTCGTGCAACTCTGTCCGTCGCAGCTGTCGCACAAGGTGGTGCAGCTGAATGTCGGCGCGGGAGTCATTTCTTTCTTAGCCTCCTCCTCGGGCAGCACCTCAATCATTGCTGCCTCGTTGCGGCGCAGAAGCACGTCGTAACCCATTACATGGTACTTTACAGGGTCGTGCATAGGCGAGTCGAGCACCGACTTTACCTTTTCGCCCCTTATGAAGCCCATCTCCATGATACGCTTGCGAAAGCCTCCGTGTCCCGAAAGGCGTACAATGACGGCTGTTTCTCCGTTTTTCAGTTCCGACAGTTTCATTATTCTTTTTGCTATTTCTCTTCGGCAACGATGCCTCGTCGCTTATTTTTGCATCATAATGCAAAAATAACTCTCTTTTTACATCAAAACAATAACTAAATTCCTTAAAATGGGCAATATTTTAGTTATTTATGACTACAAAAGCTCTCTCTAACTACATATTGCTATAAAAATAGACCAAATTCATTATATTTTATGATTGCAGTCATCGGAGCATGGAACTAAATTTGCAATGTGAATTCTGCTTCACAATTGAATAAACTGAATGAATTGTATTATCCTGTTTCAGGCATGCCTGCAAACAAATTAAAGAGGAGAACGTTTTAAGCCGGCGTTCTCCTCTTTTCTTTAGTTTAATGGTTTAAGTTTTCAAACAGTCTCTTCTTGTGCAAAGGCGCGAGCCTGTTTTTCCTTAGTCTGCATTTACGGCAATCAGTGCTGCCAATCCTACCAGTGATGCGGCGGCGCTTACGGGGTTGCTCTTGTAAACAACCTTCACCGGTGGCGGGGGAGGCACGGGAGCAGGCTTGTTCACTACTATCACGTTCGGCTTTTTGGGCTTGCCGGGCTTTTTGTATCCATAATTCTTATAACCCTTTTTATTGCCTTTGTTCTTGCCGTACTTGTAGTCATCCTTGTAGCCTTTCTTGTTGTTCTTGCCCTTGTCAAAATCCTTGTAGTTCATCTGTGGCTTCTTGTTGCCTTTGTTGTTCTTTTCGAATTTGTTGTACTCTGCCTTAGGCTTCTTGTCACCTCTGTTCTCCTTTGCGAAAATCTGTGCAGGCATAAGCATTCCGCTTACTAACGCTGCGATAATCATCATCTTTTTCATAATCGTAAGTCTTAAAAGGTTAAACTTTGTTTTATCTCTTTTGTCTGTCACAAAGGTAGGGGCATAAGAATCCCCCTGCAACGTTAATTTCCTAATCGTTGCAGGGGGTGTCCCTAAATGTGGTAGGGTTTTTCCCTTGTCACTCTTCAAAAACTCCTATGCGGCGTTTTCTTATTTTTTGCTTTTGAAGTATGAGCCAATCGAGAGCAGCCATGCCACGACAATGCTCACTACCATGCCTGTGGCTCCGAAGAGCAGGAAGTTGGCGTCGGTGTATTCGCTCATCCAGAACACTACTGCCTCGCCGGCTACAAAGCCTGCAAGAGCCGCATAGCCTTTGACGCGCTTCATGAACACGGCAATGAAGAAGAGTCCGCCGAGTCCGCTTGTAAGCAATCCCAATATCTCGTTGAAGAAGTCGAGGAACGACTGTATGTTCCATGTGGCCATGAACAGGGCGAGAAGCAAGCCTGCCATGCCGCTCACGACCGATGCCCAACGGGCTACGACTACAAGCTGCGAGTCGGTAGTGGTGCGGAACCGCTTCCAGAAGTCTATTGAGAACGCTGTCGCCACACTGTTGATGTTGCTCGAAATGGTACTCATTGTAGCTGCGAATATTGCTGCGATTAGAACGCCTGCAATGCCTGCCGGCATCTGGCTCATCATAAAGAATGGGAAGATGGCGTCGCTCTGTCCCATTGTGGCGTCAAGCTCAGTGGGGTGAGTCTTGTAGAATGTGTACAGCCCGGTGCCAATCATGTAAAAGGCAACAGAGACGAACACGCTCATCACGCCGTTTACCAGAATGCCTCGGCCGGCAGACTTCTCGTCGGGGGTGGTTAGGTAGCGCTGTATGACGGTCTGGTCCGACGTGTAGGATATAAGGTTGTTGGCAAGTCCTCCAAGAATGATTACCCACCATGTAGCCTGCGACCAAGAGCTGCTGAAATCGAACAGTCGCAACTTGTCGTTCTCCAATGCGATGTTGATGCAGCCGCCTATTCCGCCCTCGGTGCCTACAGCAAGGTATGCCACTGAGAATATTGCTCCGAAAACGAGTATCAGTCCTTGTACTACGTCGCCCCAGATAACCGCCTCTACGCCGCCCATTGTGCAGTAAATAATGGTAATCAATCCCATAAGCACAATGCACAGGTATATGTCGATGCCTGTCACCGCTGTCAGAGCGAGCGAGGGAAGGTAGAGCACGATAGCCATGCGTACGATCATGAATATGCAGAAGAGTATAGAGGCAAGCATGCGTGTGAAGAGGTTGAAGCGTACCTCGAGTATCTCGTATGCGCTTGAAACGTTGAGCTTGCGGAAGTATGGTAGGTAGTACTTTATAACAGGGAAACTTATTAGCAGTATCATCCACAGCATAGGGTAGTAGGTCCAGTCGGTAGTGTATGCCTTAGCCGGAATGGTCATATATGTAATAGCCGACAGCATAGTGGCGTATATGCTTATTCCCGCTGCCCACCAGGGTATGCGGCCTCCGCCCTTGAAAAAGTCGTCGGCTCCTTTCTCCTTGCGCATGAAATATACTCCCATGCCAAGCATGGCTGCGAGGTATAAAATAAGAATAGCCCAATTGAGCCAGCCGAAGTTCCTTTCGTAGCTAACCTCGACATGCGTCACATCGGCGCTACGTACGCCGGGCATCAGTTCGCCGCCGCTGTAGCTCCAGCCTTTGCCGCCCGCAACCGGTGTGAGGCAGGCACCTGCACGTGCCAGCAGCTCATTGCCCGGCAGCAGGCCCCATGAGTCTGTTATCGTATGGTATGTAAGCACATCCTTGCGGAATTTGTACCAATCGGGCGAGTGACGCAGGTACATGCTGTCCTGCTCTCCTGCGATGGCGCTGAGGAATATGTCGTAATCGACACCTCCGAAGAACAGCACGTGGCTGTAGCCTGCGGGGCTGCAAGCGCTGCCTACAATGGCCTGCAACTGCTCACGCTCGCCGTCGGTTCCTGTTGCAGCTGCCGGCGAGGTGCGTCTCCACTGCGATGGCGTAGCATTGCCTTTTTTCAGTTCGGCTATGGATATATATACGCCGTCGTTATGCACTATGGCGTCTTTGCCATCGGCCTTCGGCCGGTATCCGCCGAAGACAAAGAGTGCATATCCCGTAGCTGTGTTCTGTACGGCAACGCAAGGCTGCAGACGGCATTCGTCGGGCAGTGTGGCAGCTATGGTCCATGCCTTATCTTTGCAAGGGAAGGGCAGGGCATAAACCTCTTTGTTCGGTACTCCGTTTGTCTCTCCTCCAGCGACCCAGATCATTCCGTTGTGGTAGGCGGCGCCAAAGTTGTGCAGGGGGTTGGGCAATGAGGGCATAGGAGCGGATGCGCCGTCCGTGGCATTAATGAACATGCACTCGCTGAGCGAGCCGTTCTCATTCGCTCCGCCTAAATAGACAGCCCCGCCCGGCAGTTGCACGCTGGCTCCATAGGCTCGCGGGTAATACGCTTTCTGCCCTCCGTCGGCACAAGGGACATCGGGAAAATTGCATCCTCCGTAAGTCATGAGCCCGCCATTTATCCAGCCGGCGTAATGGCCCGAAACGGCATTCTCCATCGGAGTCTCAGGCGACACTGTGACTCTGTTCTGCGCTACGCACAGAGCGGAACATATAAGTAATGGTATAAATAGAAATCTTTTCATAAACTATCCTCGCTTGGACTATTTTGTCAGAATGTTACATAACTCATACGACTTTATCATCATTCTCGGAATGTGGAAAGGCCCTTTGAATATATTCCCCTTTGCAGGCTGTGCCACTGTGCCGTCACGGTGCAGGTATCCGTACCATTCGCCATGTTCGCTGTCGGGGAAGTGGGCGTATGTCCATTCGCTTATCTGCTTGTGCCAAATGAGGTATTTGTCGTCTCCTGTAGCCTCGTAGGCGTAAAGGGTGGCGATGATGGCTTCGGTTTGCGGCCACCAGAACTTCATGTCCTGCGAGTAGTCCTGCGGAGGCAGGTTACGGCAGTCCTTGAAGTTGATAATGCCGCCGTATTGCTTGTCCCAGCCCCATTCCCAAGACCAATCGAGTATCTGCAGGGCCTGCGCAGTCAGCTCCTTCTCCCAGCCTCGGTGCTTTGCCTCTTCGAGCAGGAACCATGCTGTCTCAATGCAATGCCCGGGGTTTATTACACGTCCGTTAAGCGTGTCGATGAACTCGCCGTTAGGCCCCACTGTCTCAAGCAATGCCTTGAACTCGGGCTTCATGAAGTCTTTTAGCGACTCTATCGACTCGTTTATCTGCTGGTCGAGCACGGGGTCGCTTATCACGTTTCGTATGCGTGATGCGGTGTTTATAAGAATCATTACGAGCGAGTGCCCTTTTGCCTGCATGGCCTCAAGGTACTTGGGCTCCATATATCCAGGAGTGGCAACGAATTTGCGTATATCCTTGAATAGCTTGAGCGCTTTCTCGGCGTAGCTCTTATCGCCCGACGCTTTGGCATACTCAGCCATTGCTATCGCTGCGAAGCTCTCCGAGAATACGTAGCGTCGTTTGCGCAGGGGAGTGCCGTCGGCCATAACCTCGAAGTACATTCTGCCGTCGCTGTCAAAGCAATGAGCCTCAATGAAGTCTATAGTGCTTTTTGCGGCTGCAAGCCACTCCGGGTTCTTCTCGATGGTGTTGTATGCGAAACTGCACACAAAGGCAAAGCGGCCCTGAAACCATACCGACTTCGTGCTGTCAATCAATGAGCCGTCACGGTCAAGGCATGTATATACGCCCCCGTTTACTCTGTCAAGGCCGTTCTTAAGCCAGAATGGCATTATGTCATTCACAAGGTCGGAGCGGTATCTCTCGCTCCACTCCTTAAGATATTCTTTCCAATTCATCTTTATCGCTGTTAAAGTTTGTTGCAACGCTCAAAGAAATTTATGGCCTCAAGCTCCTTACGCATTGCCGCCTCCTCTTCGTCGGTCATATTCTGGAACGGAGTGCGGTTCTTGCCGAGGTCAAGGCCGATGAGCTTCATGATTCTCTTGCCGCCCACGATGTTTCCACGGTAGTGGCAAATAACGTTTATCACCTCTTGTGAGAAGTTCTGAAGCTCACGTGCCTTCTCAAGGTCACCGGCGTTCCAGGCGTCGATGATGCCGGCGAGGTTGCAGCCGTTGTAGTTGGTAGTCCCGCCTATGCCGCCCTGAGCGCCGCCCATTGCGAGGCACGGGAGAATGGTCTCGTCCTGTCCGTGCAGCATGTCGAACTTGCCGTTCTTGTAGAGGCGGCACTGGTTGTACTCGTACAAGCTCTCGAACGTATATTTTATGCCGGCGAAGTTAGGTATTCTGCCATCTACGGCCTCAAGGAACTTTACCATAGGAAGGTACGCTCCGTTGAATGCCGGAATGTGGTAGAAGTAGAAAGGAAGCTCAGGAGCCGCCGAGGCTATCTCCTCGCAGTACTTAACGAGTTCCTCAATGCGTCCTACCTTCGGAAACGGAGGCGCCATGGCTCCAATGCCGAATACGCCAAGTTTCTGTGCATGCTCTGCCATGCGGCGGCTCGACTTTACGCAAGTGCTGCCTACGTGTACTATAATCTTGAAATCTTCGGGAGCTGCGGCAACCCACGCCTCAGCCAGCTTCATGCGCTCCTCCTCGGTGAGCATGTAGCCCTCGCCCGACGAGCCGTTGATGAATACTCCCTTCATGCCGTTCTTCGCAAGCATCCGGGCATACGCAGGTATCGGTTCGTAGTTTACCTCGCCGTTCTCATAGAATGGAGTGAACGGAGCGTCTATCAAACCTATAATCTTTTCCATAATACTTAAGTTATGAGTTTATGTTCGTGTGTGTTTATTTATTTACAAAAAAAAGAAAAATCGTCCGAAATGGCAAATATAAGGAATGGTATCTGCTATACTTTAAGGAAGAACTTGTTCTTATACATAATCTTCAGGATGAAGAATACTATTATGCTGTTGCATGCTGTCAGCAATACCGGGTACCAGCCGTCAAGGTACTGCTGAGTGCCATGAAGCAGCGACGATGCTATGCTGCGGAAGTTTATGATTTCTCCAATGAGATATGCCGTAATGGCGTTGCATCCGTAGTAGAGCAGCCACTCCCATCTTTTGCTGTGCCCTTTGACATCTATCCACCAATAGAAGAGTGACAGCAGCAGGTAGCACCAGCCGGCGCTGTAGAGTGTCATGCTCGATGTCCATATACGTTTGATTATTGGCTGCCAAATGCCTGCAATAAGCCCCGCTGCGAGCAGTGCAATGCCAATGACGAACAGTTTTTTGGCGGTTGCAGGGCGGTTGTAGTTGCCGTTTTTTGTGATGTGCCCGGCAAAGCTTCCGAGCGCAACCGTACAGCAGAATGTAAGGCTGCTCCATATCCATGTATAGTCGTACCATGCCGCGAACTCTACAGCCCCTGCCGCATTGATGACGCTTCCGTCACGGTAGCGTCCGAGAATGGCCTTGTCAATCATGCATGCGAAGTTGCCTTGCGGGCTCCAGTCGCCGCAAATGTGCATAGGTATGGAGTATATGATTAACAGCGATGCAATGGCAGCAAGCATCTGCTTGGGCTTGAGGTACAGCACCATTGGCACTGTAAGCAGGTAGCCGACAGCTATAGCCTGAAGGGTGTTGCTGTAGAGGTATATCCTGTCGGGGTCGAGCGAAAGTATATTCCCTTGCACCACAATGCCTAATGCAAAAAGGAGCATGAAACGCCTAACGACACGCCGCCACACTCTTATGTTGCCGTTCTGTGTCTTGTACTTTGGAAGCGAATAGGGCATGGTCACGCCCGACATGAACAGGAACAGCGGCATTACCAGGTCCCATGCTCTAAAACCCTCCCATTGGGCATGGTCGAGCTGGTATAGCAACGTGTTGTTCAGGAACTCGCAGTCGAGCTCTATAAGAAATACTCGCAGCACTGGCTGCAGGGCAACGAGCATGAACAAGTCAAGCCCACGCAGTACGTCAAGGGATAGCAATCGTCCGTTGTTTTTCATTTTTGCCTTATGAACTAATGTTCAAAGGTAAGAAAAAACATCATAAAATGGCTCTTTAACGGTCGCTTTTTCCTATCTTAGCGGAAATATTATAATGAATGGAAATAAAGCCGATAGCATATTATTATACTAAGCTGCGCTCTAAATTCGGAGTTCCCAGGCAGAGCGGGCTTGTGCCGGAACTGCAAGGCAAGGTGGTGCTCGAACCTGAATACTGTAAGCCTGACGCTGTGCGGGGGCTCGGCGGCTTCGATTATATCTGGCTCGTATGGGGATTTTCTCAGGTAGGCGAGGAGGGATGGAAAGCTTTGGTGCGTCCTCCGTTGCTCGGCGGCAACAGCTATGTCGGCGTCTTCGCTACACGTTCTCCTTTCCGCCCCAACAGGCTCGGGCTGTCGTCAGTGCGTTTGCTGAATGTGGATACAGGCGGCGGCAATGTCGTGTTGCATGTTTCCGGCGCCGACCTTGCTGACGGTACGCCGATATACGATATAAAGCCGTATGTTGAATACAGCGATGCCCATAACGGGGTACGTTGCGGTTTTGTGGACAATAAAGAGTGGCGTAAGCTAAGTGTCATCTTCCCGGAACATTTGCGTGCATTGTTCAGCAGCGATGATGTCGAGGCTCTGTATAAGATTCTTGAGCTTGACCCTCGCCCGCAGTATCACGACGATCCTGAACGTATCTACGGCATGCCGTTCGGCGGGCACGATGTCCGCTTCAAGGTCTCAAAGGACGGAGTGCTTGAGGTCGTTGAGTGTTTAGCGCTTAGCTCCATTTAGGGATTAATGAGCTGATTCTTTTCCAGCTTCTTCTCGGTCAGGTTTATCGGGCTTTCATGCTTGTAGGGCTCGCAAAGGTATTCGGTAGAGCCGTACCCGAACCAATATCCCAGGCCGCCGTTTATGTTTGACGGAAGGCTGTTAGAGAAACGGAATATCGGGTTCCTTCCAAGCTCTATAATCTCTTTGTATCTGTCCCAAAAAGCATAGGCAACGCTGTCTATCTGTGCGAATTTGATGAGTACCGTATCTTTTTCCGAAAGAACGTAATCTCTGTTATAGTCATATATGTGCGAATGCCCTAAGTCTATTGGAATTATGCTCGGGAAAGTATAGTTCTTGTCGTCTATGACCGCTAAGTTCGACGACAGGTACATGCTGTCGCGACCAACTACTTTCATGAAGAATTTGTAATAGTTGTTCTCGGCAGGGTTGTCGTCTATGAGTGCCTGAAGGCTGTATTTCCCGTTCTCTCTCGTTGCTGTAATCTTCTCGACCTCGGCTCTCTTGGGAATGGATGTCTCTGCCGTCGCATAGAAATCGTCATATTCTACGGTGAGCCTGTAGCTCCTTCCCTCGGCGCCTCTCATGTCGGTAGTAGTGTATATGTACGGCGGGAAATGCTTGGGCGAGCGCTTTCCTGTCAGGATAACGCTCTTCTCTCCGTCGGACACGGTCACTTTCGCCCATTTTATAACATAATCGCCAAGTTCGTCAAGGCTTATCTCCTCGTCAGAAGCGGGTATGCTCTTTGAGAGAATGACGACCGGGTAATTCCCGGCATCAATCCAGCCTTCTACAATAATTTGCTGCTCAGCTTCAATAAAGCGGTCTTCGGTGCAAGAAGCCAACAGGATTGACAGGAATATGTATATTGATAATCTTCTCATGCTCAGAACTTGTAGTAAAAACTTAATGAGGGCAGAATGCTTGTCAGGAACGTGTAGCGTTGGAACTTGAACTTGTCGCTGTATATTCTTAGTCCATAGTATATCTCGTTCCTTCGGCAAAGCACGTTGTAGAGCGAGATGTTCACGCCTGCGGTGTTGTTGCCCTTCTTGATGAAGTCATAGTTAGCCGAAATGTCAAGCCTGATATAGTCTTTAAGCCTGTTGGCGTTATGCTCTCCGTACTCGGTTACCATGTTGCTGTTTATGAAGAAAAGGTGCTTCACCGACGTGAAAGGAGTTCCCGAAGCGTATGTGAATGTGCCTCCGATATCCAATCTGTCTGTTATGCGATAAGTCGCCACGATGTTGGCCTCGTGTATGCGTTCATGGTTGGAAGGAAACCATTTGTCGCCGTAAATGCCGAACTTTCTCATTGCACGGCCGAATGAGTATGAAACCCAGCCTGTCAGTTTTCCTGTCAGCTTGTTTATCATGACATTGCATCCGTAGTTGTAGCCGTTGCCTTTGATAATGGCGTCGTCCAACGAATATTGTTTATTTAGGATATCCAACGGGCTGCTCTTGTATTCAATCTGGTTGTATAGCCTCTTGTAATAAAGCTCTAAGGATATGTCGTACTTCCCTTTGAAAAGGCCGCGCTTGTAATTAAGGTGAAAGTTGTGCGAGTATTGCGGTTCTCTCTCTTCTGTCGCCTCAATCCAGAACTCGACAGGCATGCCTAAGGATGTGAAGCCGCAGTTGAACAGGTATTGGTGCTGCAAGGAATATGAGAATTCAATGTTTCCGAATCTCCTGTTCTCGTATCCTATTCTCGCATGCGGGTTCAATGCTGCGTAGTCGTATCCTTTCAAGTCGCTGTATATGTCGCCTTTGACGGCTATGTCGTAATTGAAGCCGCAAGCGAGCTCTCCCGAGTAGCAGGCGTTGATGTCACCTTGTATGACGCTTCTTTTCTTTTCCTCTCCCTTGCTTTCGAGGTACTCCTCCTCAAATTGCGGGAACTGCGGGGTTATATTATGGTTCGTCAGTGACAAACCGAATTTCCAGTTCTTGTATGTAGCGTTCGAACGGTATCCGAAGTCATATATCTCGGACGGAGCAATGATGTTGTAGTCGCCTTTTATCCTGAAACGGTTGCTGTATCCGCTGAAGTAAAGGCTTTGATTCATGTCTCCGTTCTTGAATTTGTAGTTCCAATGCGCGGCTCCCAACATGTTCCCCCATTTGACGTTCGTGTTGAAGTAGAGCTTGCTGCTCGGGTCTGTTATGCTTGCGTCATCGACTCCTGTATAGAAATCAATAATCAGTGAGTGGCTTTGCTTTATCTTTTGCACATACGATACGTTTACGTCTCCGAATGAGTATATCAGTCTGCCGTCGTCGATTTTTAGCAGCGGGCTGTAAAGCAGGTTAAGGTATGAAATACGCAACGACGTGAATATTGCGGCGCTTTTTCCTATCGGAATGCGCAAGGTGCCTTGTGAGGACATTAGGCCGGCATTGACCTCCCCGTTGAATCTTGTCGGAATTCTGTCGGGCAACTCCATGTCTATGATACCGCCGATGCGGCTGTATCCCTCTTTGGCTGTCGCACTTTTGGTCACGCTCATGGTCTGAAAGTGCGACGGGTTGAAGACTGAGAATATTCCTAACATGTGTGCCGCATTATATATAGGCACGCCCTCAATCGATATTATGTTATGCGAGTTGTCGTTTCCCTGAATATGTATTCCGGCGTCATACTCCGAATTTGTCTGTATCCCGGGCAGCATCTGCGTGTAACGCATGGGGTCGGCGTTTCCTAAGATTTTGGGCAGGCGATGCATGAACTCCATGTCGAGCTTGAGAGTCCCGGTATCGCTGTTCTTGAGCGCAGATGAGTATCTTTCGCTTGTAACGACTATGTCGTCAAGTATATACGGCAATACGGTATCTTTCTCAACACTTTGGGCATGTGCTGAAAATACGAAGAACAGTATAAATATGAAAGATATTATCCGCATTTTATATAATGAGGGTGTGTTCAGTAACGGACACACCCTCTGCTTTGGTTATAGAGTCTCAATCAGTACTCAATCTCGCCTCCATTCTCAATATAATCTTCTTCTTCCTGCTCGATGCCGACAAGCTCGCAATACTCCTTTATCATGGTGTCGATTGTGTTAAGAAGCTGCTTGAAATCCTCTTCGTTGAAGAACTCTTCTATAATATAAGATGTGCCGTCGTCAAATACAATCGCTTCTGCAGGATACCATTCTCCGTAGCCATAGTCGTAATCCCTGTATGTAGCTTTGTATTTGAATTCAGCCGAAGGCTCATCCGTGTCGCTGTAGTACAGTCCGATGTTGAGGTGCGGATTGACTTCGTCAATTAATCTTTTCAGCTCCTCTTCGTTGTCGTCGAAATACCATGCTGAATCCATCTTGCTCTGAAGCTCGACAGCGTCTACTGCAATGTTTCCTTTCACTCTGATCTCGTTCATTATGATGATGTCGAGATTGTTGTCGGTAGAGCTGATAATCTCCTCGTCCGATGCGTTTACTTTAGCGGTCAGCAATCCTTCTATCAAGGTTTTAGAGCCTTTTTTGAAACTTGCCTTAACCGTACTTGCTGCTCCGGGAGCGTATTTCAGTTTTTCGAGCTTGATTGAGTAGTCCTCGAATTGGAACTCGGAAGTTATGTTCACCTGGTCCTTGCTAACGTCAAACTTGTCTCCTTTTATCGACGACAGGTCGGTGTTCAATGTGAATTTCACCAGAATGGTAGTCCCTTGCTGCAATGTCAAGACAATTTTTTCGGGAATTTCAATATTTATCTCGTACTCCTCTTTAGTCTCTCCAATCCAAAGGCCATTTTCGTCATATACGCTATCCCAATTGTAATCGTTGAAAGCATGTACGGTCTTTGTCTTGCCTTCTGTTGTAAGTCTTAAAGTACAAGAGACGCCATTTCCGTCTTTTACCGTAAATGACAAATCGTCAGCTTCGGTAAATTCCCATGCGTTATCCTTCGCCTCGAATCTTCCTTTGAAATTAGAAGCTTTGTAAAGGCTCTCGTAATATTTTGTCGGTACTCCGTACGTATCCTCGTCTTCGCCGGTGAATGTGCTTGATATTGCATCGAGGCATGAGTCTGCCCACGCAAAGAGTTCGCTGTTGTCGAATTCCCCTAAAACGTATGTGTCTTTTATATACTTCGCAAGGTCGGCTGTCTCTTGGATGTTGCTCGCTGCCATTTCGTTCGAGAAGCTTATTGCAACTTCTTCAAGTCTTTTTTTCTGCTCTTCGGACGTTGTTGGAACAGGCTTGCCTGAATCCAAAGAACCGTCTAAGGATTCTGAGCCGTCCTGGCTGCCGTCACCGGTAAAATCATCGCAACTTGAAAATAACATTGCGGAAGTCGCAATGAAAGATGCCATCAGGAATAAATAAATCTTTTTCATAAGTGTAAAATTGTATGAAGTTATTTAAATAATCAAAAGTATGCTCCCGGATAAATCCGGCGATATACGTTATAATGCCGATGACATTCTTTTAAAGAGATGTCATCGGCTACAAATATACTAAACTTTAATTCCAATTTAAAGTTTTTATACAATTTTTCTCAGATACTTCAAACTGAACGCCATTCTCTGCTCATTAATCGTTAAACGTTACTCGTTACTCGTTAATCTGTTGACGACATTCGCCACCGCAACCCAAGCGGTGCCACGTTGCGGCACTACGCTTGACGAGATGCTGCTCATGCCGTCGAACCTTCGCTTTCATCGTTCAACGTTGCTCGTCAATCGCTAATCGTTAAACGTTACACGTTAATCGTTCAACTATACATAAACCTCTTTATGCTTCCTTTTGGCGTCTTCGCAAAAGCCTCGTTGCGTAGCTCGTAATCATAAACCTGCGAATAGGCCGGTATCATGGAATTCAATGTCTCTAAATTTTTGTCCATTATGCTTTTAAGCGTCTCTGCCGAAGCTCCGTCATTGGCGAGCTGGTCGGCGTTGGGTACGATAAGGGCATGGAACCTTTCTTCACGCTGGACAATAATGGATTCCGCAATGTATGGCATGTTGTTCAGCTTGACCTCAATCTCTTCGGGGTAGACATTCTGCCCGTTGCTCGCAAGAAGCATGCTCTTGCATCGTCCCACGAGAAAAAGAGTGTTCTCGTTGTCGATTATGCCTAAATCGCCGGTCTTGAACCAACCCTCCTCGGTGAATACCTCTTTGTCCGCTTCAGGGTTTTTGTAGTAGCCTATAAAGGTGTTGTCACCTTTTACCCATAGCTCGCCGATGGTCTTCTGCGGGTCGGGCGAGTCGATGCGTGTCTCCATGCGTTCCACTATCTCGCCGCACGACTTTAGCTTGTAGCGTCCGAGGTGTCCGAGAGAGATTGTCGGAGCGCATTCTGTCATTCCGTATCCTGTGACAAGCGGCATGTCGAGCTTTGTTATCAGCAGTTGCTCAAGGCTGTCGGGTATCGCTGCCCCTCCCGTTACTATAACCTCGCAGTTCCCGCCTAAATAAGAGAGCATGATTGTACGCAAGGCTTGGCAGAACTCCTTGTTGCTTTCATGGTCGGCGAGGCGTGCTTCGCCGGTACGGCTGTGTATGAACTCTCCAATGGCATACTCTGCCATTTTGCTTAGTACGAGCGGTACCATCATTATCACATGGGGCTTTACCTGTTGCATGGCATCTTTGAGTATCGTCGGCGCAGGCGGCAGCCCGAGTATTGTCAGGTGCATGCCGCAGCACAGGCATCCAATCATGTCGTACAGCAGTCCGAATATATGCGCGAAGGGAAGAATGCTCAGGTAGTTGTCGCCTCTGCGGTAGGGGAAGTGCCGGGGTATTAGCTCTACGTTGCTGCTAATATTGCGTACAGTAAGCATTACGCCTTTGGGGTTTCCTGTAGAGCCTGATGTGTAATTTATGCAGCACAGCTCGTCCATCTCCGATTTGACGTAATTGATGGATTTTGGGGTTAAGCCGTCAGGATAAGTCTCATAGAAAAGCTTTTCCCTGTTTGCGTATATCTCGGCGAACTCTCCACGGCTTGCGAGCAGTTCAAGATTCTTCATGTCAAATACTGCCACGAGCTGCGGCATTGCCTCAAAGTCCATTCCTTCGAATATCGCCTTTTCTGTAAAGAGTATCTTGCTGTCAGAGTGGTGGACAAACTTCTGCGTGTCGGCAGGGGTGAAGCCGTTGAATAGCTGGACAGCAACATAGCCGCCCGAGGTCGTTGCCATGAATACTTTTGCCCAGTTTGCGCTGCTTCGTGCGTTAAGAGATATCTTGTCGCCTTTTTTCATGCCTGCGGCTTTCCAGACAGAATGCATCATTGCAATCTCTTCCGCAACCTGTGAATAGCTCCAGGTCTCGTTTTTGTAGTCGGTCAAAGCGTTGTTGTCCCAACAGCTCTTTATGCTCTCTTCGAATTTCTCAATAAAGTTTCGCATGCTTGCTAATTATAAATAATATACAGTACCTAATGTTCTTTATGACAAAAGTAGGGCTGAAAAATCGAAATTACTGCACATTTATATGTATTTTGTGCAAAATTTGCGGATAATTAACAAAGAAAGTTTAAAAGTTATATTTTGCGTTCCAAAAAATACAAAGGATTAATGAAATCTAACATCAGCGGTGTCGCTTCGTTGTGTGCATGGAAATTGTTGTTGTCGGTACAAGCGTAAGCCTCCGATAAAGTACATTCAATAAATTAGCCGCTACTAACGGTGACTACCTGCTAGTGGCGGCTATTAATTGTCAGTGGGGTGCTATTTCCTGCTATTAACTGCCAGTGGTCGCCAGTTGCCAGGTAGTAGCAGAC
>JAFTRV010000044.1 GCA_017462065.1 Bacteroidaceae bacterium | reverse complement strand
CTCTAAACTCTAAACTCTAAACTCTCAACCCTAAACTTTACACGTTAATCGTTCCTCGTTAATCGTTCCTCGTTAATCGTTCCTCGTTAATCGTTCCTCGTTAAACGTTAATCGTTAATCGTTAATCGTTAATCGTTAAACGTTAATCGTTCCTCGTTAATCGTTAAAACACCCTCAGGCAGTTGTCGTTGGGGCGGCGTATATGCAGAATTCTTGCCATTTCGCCTGCAAGCACATTGGCGGGAGTCATAGCCTCAACGACCTCATGCTCGATGCCGCTGCCATAAATTATAATGGGGAACATTATTGGCGTGCGGTAGACCTCGTTGGTAAGAGTGAGGGCGCTGCCGGCGACCTTCCAGCCCGGCATGAGGCGAAGCCATACGTCGCCCGAGCAGGCCTGGTTATAGCCGTTCTTCACGTACTGCAGCTCAGGGCTCAGATTGCCGCCGAGGTGGTATATGCTGAAGACATCCTCCACGCCGTCGAGCGACTTCAGGAACTCCACGGAACGTGATATCACATCGAGCTTGTCAAGCTTCTGGTTCTCAATGAAGCCATTGTCGAAATAGAGCTGCGGGCCATAGACGCCTTCGACATACTCGCCCTTGCCGAATATAGCGCCAAGATAGACATCAAGCAGAGCCTTGACACGCTCCATATATATTGTACCCGACGGCAGGCGATACTCAGCGCCATCGTCGCCGCTAACCATTACATATCCTGTCGAAGAGAGAGAGACCACAACATTCTCCATGCCGACAGACTTGTCAAGCTCGCCGAACAGAGTCTCAAGCGACTTGTCAAGACGGGCATATATATCCTGTATCTCCAACGGACGCTGCTCCATAGGCCGGCCGTCGATGTTGCCGGCATAGAATGTCAATGATAGGCAGTCGGCGATGTTGTCCTTGCCCGCATCGCTCTCCTTGAGAAACGCCAATGCCATTTCAACCACTTCGTCGTTCATGCACGCCGTAGTCTTGTATGTCCTTACCTTGTTCTTGCCGTCGAAAGAGTAGCTGAAAGAGGCGGCCTTCTCGCCAAAATGGTTGTAGCGTTCCTTGTCGAGCATAGGCTCCCACTTTGCCGAACGCCCCTGCACCTTCTTGTTCATGTCCGCCGCCCACTGCGGGTAAACGCCGTAGTAGGTAGAACTGCTCCAGAAGCCTGCCGAGTTGTTCTTCCACAGAGCAGCGTCGGGAGCATGACCTCCTGATATTACCGCAGCGTCCTCGTCCGGCGCGATGGCGCATACGATGGCCTTGCCTCGTGAAGCACGCTTCATCTCGTCGGTTATTGTTATAGCGTTGAGCCTTGTAGGAGCATAGGGAGATATCGAGTACAGCCCTTTATAGCTCTTGTCCTCGACGCAGCTCAGCGTGCGGAGCGTCTTGCGGTCGAACCATCGCTCGCCCACGATACCGTTCACATAGGGGTTCGTGCCGGTCATCAACGTAGCCATAGCCGAGGCCCTGTCCACATTCTCGAAGGCATAGTACGAGTTAGGATACACGCAACCGCCCGCAAGCAGCCTCTTGAAGCCGCCGTCGCCGTAGAGCCCTGAGAATTCGTACATGAAGTCGGTACGCAACTGGTCCACTACAATGTTAAGGTAGAGCTTTGGGGATGATATGTTCTCTTGCACCGAAGCAAACGAGGCACAACAGAGAAGAGCTGTCAGAAACGACTTAATTCGCATATGTTTTCTTTATAAATGAGGAATAATGAACGTACTAAAATTGCCGCGGCGCAGAAATATACCGGCACGGGATATACCTGCAACGAGAATATCGCCGAAAGGAAGAACAGCGACGCGAACGTCACCTGCGCCCATGCGACGAGAGGAGCCCTGCCCTTTCTCACGCTCCGTACGAGCAACGGCATGAGCACGAGCGACAACGGGTTCAGCAGCAGCAACAGCCAGTTATTGCCTACCGCAGGATGCTGCGAGAAGAGCGCCATGAAGAGCAAAAGAACGCCTGCGAGCCCCTGCAGAGCCATGAGCAGAATATCAAAGCCCCAGAATGTCTTTTTCTTGCGTACCTCGCAAAGCATTACCACGAACGTGGCGAGCAAAAGCAGCAACGAGGCATTGAAAGGGGTGAAGTTGCTATGCACGACAGCCGGCGCCTTGCCCTCGACAAGGATATTCTGTTCTTTCACGAACGGCACATTGCCGCCGGACAGAGCCACGCTGCAACGCTCAAGGTCGAGCATGTAGTTCTGAGGAATGAACTGAAGCCCATAGCCCGTCGCCGGAGCATCGACATCGGAGCCCAACAGCAGGTTAATGCCGAACGAGTACCAGGGATGCGACGCCGTGAGAGCGTTCAATGCGTCACGGAAAGTGACGTAGCGTGCCACGGTGTCGGGCATGCCGATGTCGCCCGCCGCCTCGGCTACCTTGTCACGAATTTTTGTCGTGCAGTTGTTGTAGAAGTAATTATACCTGTAGACCCTGTTCTCGGGACGGCAGTTCTTTACAAGAGCGTCAAAAAGAGCCTGTTCCTGCTGCGGAGAGAGCTCAAGCACCTGTTCTATTACAGCCGAGCCACGTTCGCTGTACTCATCGACGAAACGGTCGAACGGGACAGCGCCCACCATGTAGTCGGTCTCGCCGAGAACGAACCTCCAAATAAAGTTCGGGGCGTCGAAATCGAAATATCCGTAATTGAAGACAATGTCTATTCCTTTCTCGTCATCGGCGTACCGCAGGCCTGTATGGCCGAAAAGGGAATAAGCCTCGTTGCCGGGCGCGCATGTCAGCACGCTGACCCTTGCTTCAGCTCTCAAAGCCGGAAACGCCATGAGAGAGAGCGACAGAAATATCGTAAGCTTTTTAAACATAATAACCGTTTCGTTGAATTCAGCCGAGAGCATCATCCATGCTCATATTATACAGCAAATATAGTTTAAAATAGTCAATTATATAAATATTTTGCAGTATCTTTGCATTCAAATTTCAATTAGCCACAATTTTGGACCTCGTAACGGACATAGGGAACAACAGCGCTAAGTTCTACCTGTTTAATAATGAACAGATTGTACTGCACACAAGGAAAAGCGGCGCTTCGTACGACATCATCGCCGAGTGGAACGAGCAGTTCGGCATCGACAGAGCTATTGTATCGACCGTCGTGAACCTTACCGAAGAGCAGAAAAAGCAGTTCCTTGCCATTGGCTGCCCTGTCCTATGGTTCGACAACAGCACGGCGACCCCGCTCAGAATAGAGTACGGCACGCCCGGCACGCTCGGCAGCGACCGCATTGCGGCGGCTGTGGGAGCATGGGACGAGAAGCCCGGCAACAACATGCTCGTGATTGACGCCGGCAGCGCTGTCACCATTGACTTCGTAAGCAGGCAGGGAGCGTACAAGGGAGGCAACATAGCTCCGGGAATAAAGATGCGTCTGAGAGCCCTCCACGAATACACGGGAAGGCTGCCGATGGTGGAGAAAGAGGGCGAGACTCCCTCGCTTGGCCACGACACCGAAACGGCGATAAGAAGCGGCGTCATAAAGGGCATCTGCCACGAAATTGACGGCTACATAGACGAAATGAGAGAAAAATATGGCGACGTTTTGGTTTTTTTAACGGGAGGAGACGAAAAAACCTTGAAAAATCACTTGAAAAATCGCATCTTTGCAGATAAATACCTTGTCGCAAAGGGTTTGAAAAGAATATTGCTTGACAATGAAAAGTTTATATAAGATATTTGCAGCGCTTTTGCTGACAATCGCCGCCTCGGCAGGAGCATACGCCGACAACGGCATCAACTCGCCATATTCACGCTATGGCCTGGGCATTCTGACAAACCAGAGCCTGGGCATCAACAGACAGATGGGCGGCTTGGGATACGGTCTCAGAAGCGACAGCTACATAAACATACTTAACCCTGCGTCATTCTCCGAGGCCGACACCTTGACGATGCTCTTTGAGGCGGGCTTCACCTTGCAGGATGTGAACTTCAGGGAGAACGGCAAGAGCGTGAACGCCCTGAACGCAAGCTTCGACTATGTAGCGATGCAGTTCAGGATATGCCGCGGGCTCGGCATGTCTCTCGGTTTCCTGCCCTACTCCACCGTAGGCTACTCGTTCAGCGAGACAAGGGACGCCGGCACCACCAACGAGAGCGTAAGCGCCTACAACGGCACCGGCGGCATCTACCAGCCTTACGTAGGACTCGGCTGGCAGCCGTTCAAGGGATTCTCAATTGGCGTCACGGGCTCATTCATATACGGAAACATCGACCATGCGATAAACACGGATTTCACGAACAGCGATGTAGACCCGATAAGAAAGTACGAGGCCACCATAAGAAGCTACAAGGTCGATTTCGGCTTGCAGTACTATGCGACAATAGCCAAGAAGCACGAGATTACGCTTGGCGCCACATACTCGCTCGGCCACAAGATGCACGCTAAGGCGTACAGGACGTCGCAGAACGCCGACGTGACGGTAACCGACACCATAAAGAGCGGGTTCAGGCTGCCTCATACATACGGCGGCGGTTTCACATACTGCTACAACAAGCAGTGGAAGTTCGGCGCCGACTACACATTCCAGCAATGGGGCGGAACGACATTCTTCGGCGACGACGACATGGGCATTGACCGCCACAAGGTATCTGTCGGCTTGGAGTACTCGCCCAACGAGGCTTCGAACAAGTTCTACAAGATGATAAGCTACCGAGGCGGCTTGCATTTCGCTCAGCCCTACACCGCGGTAAAGGGCGGCAACGGATGCAACGAGTACGGGATAAGCGCCGGCATATCATTGCCGTTCATGAACAGGAACAACAAATACAGCCATGCGGCGGTACACATTTCGGGACAATACGTTCACATGTCGCCAAAGCAGGCAGGAATGATAGCCGAGAACTACTTCAGATTGAATATAGGCATAACATTCAACGAAGCATGGTTCATGAAACTGAAAGTAAAATAAACAAAACTATAAGTAGAGAACAATGAAGAAATTATTTTTTGCACTATTCGTGCTTGTTGTAGCAAGCACAAGCGCGCAGAATGGAATCACGAACGAGTTCCGCTTCGGTCAGGGCGAAGACAGCGTAAGATGTCTTCAGGCCATAAGCATTTCAAGCATCAACGTCAAGAACAAGGACTACAAGACAGCCTACCCCGAATGGAAGACTGTATTCACGGAGTTCCCCGTAGCTCGTGTAGACACCTACACCAATGGTGTCAAGATTTTGACTGAGCTTATCAAGGCCGAGAGCGACCCCGCAAAGAAAGAGGAGTACACAAAAGAGCTCATGCTGGTATACGACAATCAGATAAAGTACATCGACAAGCTGCAGGAGATTACAAAGTCCAAGCTTTCTGCAGGCCAGATTCTTGGCCGCAAGGCACGCGAGTACATAAAATACTACAAGAACGCTCCGGTAGACACAATCTACGCAATGCTCTCAAAGTCGGTAGAGATGGAGAAGGGCCAGTCGGAATACACCGTGACAGAGCTTTTCATGAAGTACTCTACAATGATGTTCAAGAAGGACGCCAACCACAGAAGCCAGCTCATCGAGGACTACCTGAACTCCTCGGTATACATTGTCGAGGTACTCGACAAATACTACGGCAACATCGAGAGACTCACCGAGCGCTACAAGGCCGAGGGCAACCCTAAGGACAGCATCAACGCTTCGAAGTATGGTCTTATGATTGACGCCTCACGCATTTCAAAGAACAACATCGACGCATACTTCATCAACAGCGGCGCCGCTACTTGCGAGAACCTTAACGACATCTACTTCCCCACTTTGGAGGAGAACAAGGATAACCTCGAGTACTTGAACAAGGTCATCTCCGTGATGAGCATGCTGAAGTGTACCGAGCAAGACGCATACCTTACAGCGTCGGAGTACGCTCTTGCTATCGAGCCTACATCAAAGGCTGCCATGGGTTGCGGTTACCGTTACTTCAAGAGAGGCGAGACCGACAAGGCTCTTGAATTGTTCGACCAGGCCATTGAGCTTGAAAGCAGTGTCACCACAAAGGCAGAGCTTTGCTACAAGGTGGGCGCCGTTCACTACAGCCTCGGCAACTACTCAAAGGCGTGTGTGTACGCCAACAAGGCGCTCTCTTTGAACAGCAAGTACGGCATGCCGCACATCCTCATCGCTCAGTGCTATGCGGCTAAGCCCGAATGGTGCGACGACGAGACTCTGAACGCATGCACATACTACGTATGCGTAGACCGCCTTGAGCGCGCTAAGTCGGTAGACCCGTCTGCAAAGAAAGAGGCCGAGAAGTATATCGCAATATACAAGAAGCACTACCCCAAGGCTGAGGAGATGTTCATGAGAGGACACAGCTCAGGCAAGAAGATTACTGTCGGCGGTTGGATTAATGAGACAACTACTATCAGATAATATAAGACTGATACTTAACAGTACAACAATTGCCGTTGCGGCAATTGTTGTACTGCTTTTTCATTCGTCGTGCAGCGACAAGGCCGCCGGCAGCTCCGTAGTGATTGAATGCAGCGACTCGCTCGCCGTCATGAGCACGTTCGACGTGAACACCATAATAAGCGATTCGGGACGCATAAGCTACAAGATCATAGCCGACGAGTGGCGCATATACGACAAGCGAAAGCCGCCTCATTGGGCGTTCGAGAAGGGCGTGTACCTTGAGAAATACGATTCGCTGATGAACGTGGAGGCGACCGTGAAGTGCGACACGGCGTACTATTTCAACGAGAAGAAGCTGTGGAAGCTCATAGGCAACGTGAACATAAAGAACCCGCAGAACGAGAAGTTCTACACAAGTCTCATGTACTGGGACCAGAACGAGGAGAGAATATACTCCGACGCATACATAAGAATTGAACAGACCGACCAGGTGACCGAGGGCACGGGCTTCTCGGCGAACCAGAACCTTTCGGTATGGCAAATAAATAACACCAAAGGCATATATACAATAGAAGAAGAATAAAGAATGGCAACAACAATTCTTTCATTGGTAATTGTAATACTCTTTTCGGCCCTCTTTTCGGGCATGGAGATCGCATTCGTGTCGTCGAACAAGCTGCTGCTTGGCATTGACCTCAACGAGCGCTCTACCACATCGTATGTCATCAACAAATTCTACGCCAACAGCAACAACTTCATCTCGAGCCTGCTGGTAGGCAACAACATCGTGCTTGTCATCTATGGTATGCTCATGGCAAAGTTGCTCAACGCGACCATTCTGCGTGGATTCAGCGACGCCAACGCCCTTATATTGGAGACTATAATATCTACAATCATCATCATCTTCACCGGCGAGTTCGTGCCAAAGGCCCTGTTCAGGATAAACCCCAACCGCTCGCTGAAGAGCTTTGCGCTCATAACATACCCAATTTATATATTGCTCTACCCGCTGTCGCGCTTCACCACATTCTGTTCTATAGTAATACTCAGAATATTCAACATAAAAATTAAGGACGAGACACGCGACAACACCTTCTCGAAGACAGAGCTGAACGACCTCATACAGACATCGATTGAGAACGCCGACGAAGAGAACGAGATAAACAACGACGTGCTTATATTCCAGAACGCCCTCGACTTTTCAAGCATAAAGGTAAGGGACTGCTTTGTGCCTCGCACCGAGATTGAGGCCGTAGAGGTGAACACGCCGCTCGAAGAGCTGAAGTCGGTATTCATTGAGTCGGGACACTCCAAGATTGTCGTTTTCAAGGACAATATCGACAACATCATAGGCTACATACACTCGTCGGAGCTGTTCCGCATGGGCAAGAACTGGCAGCAGAAGATATGCAAGATGCCGTTCGTGCCCGAGACCCTTTCGGCGCAGAAGCTGATGAAGACCCTGATGCAACAGAAGAAATCGCTCGCCGTGGTCCTTGACGAGTTCGGAGGAACATCGGGCATAATATCGCTCGAGGACCTTTTGGAAGAGATTATCGGAGAGATTGAGGACGAGCACGACAACCAGAACCTGATAGCCAAGTCCTTAGGCAACAAGGAATACCTGCTTTCGGGACGTCTTGAGATAGAGCGCATTAACGAGATGTTCGACCTTGAGCTGCCCGAGTCGGACAACTACCAGACACTCGGCGGCTTCATACTCGCATACCACCAGAAATTCCCGCAGCTGAACGAGGCCATAACAATAGGCGACTACAAGATACAGGCAATCAAGCTGCGCAGCACGAAGATTGAGCTTGTGAAGCTGACATTGCTGAAGTAAAATACGGCACTCAAGAACAAAAAAACAGACAAAGAAGCGAATTCAACAGCTTTTTTGTCTGTTTTTGTTACAACTTTCCACCTAATTATAATAAAATATTGAAAGCTTTTTGCTAACTTCGCAAAGTTTAATGCAAAATATAAAACAAACAAAATATTAGACTATGGCTACACTACAAAAGTTGCGCAACATGGGCCCACTGCTTGTTATCTTTGTGGGTCTTGCATTGTTTGCATTCATCGCAGGCGATGCTTGGAGATTATTCCAGACAGACTCAATGGAGGCTTCGGTAGGTTCTATCGACGGCGACAAGCTTTCGGCTAACGACTTCCAGGAGTTGTATAACGAGTGCGAGAACGCTCAGAGAGTATTCCGTTTGACAGACCCGAGACTGAACGACGAGCAGAGAACAGCTTCGTTCACCGAAGAGGAGCTCGCATACATCAAGGACGAGGCATGGGGAGTATTCACACAGCTCGCTATCGCAGAAAGACAGGCAGAGCTTCTCGGCATCGCCGTTACCAACGAGGAGATAATGGACATCCTCAACAACAACGGCAGCATGTACCTCAACAGCATCTCTCACCCCTTTAGAA
The DNA here is from genome assembly GCA_017462065.1 of Bacteroidaceae bacterium. Lineage (GTDB taxonomy): Bacteria > Bacteroidota > Bacteroidia > Bacteroidales > Bacteroidaceae > HGM04593. The sequence continues at coordinate 13,161 of JAFTRV010000044.1, read as the reverse complement.
CCGAAAGCGGCTTCAGCGTCGATGACCTCAATTCCGTAATCACATCATACAACGAGATGATGAAGAACGGCCGGCACGACGCTAACCTCGCTTCTATCTACAACTGCTGGAAGTACATGGAGAAGAGAATCAGACTCGAGGCTCTTATCAACAAGCAGGCGAAGCTCGTCGAGTACGCAACAATAGCGAACCCCGTTCTTGCGAACAAGAACTTCGAGCTTAACGACAACTCATTCAACCTTGAGGTTGTAGCGTTCCCCTACAGCGAGGTTGCCGATTCAGTTGCCGAGGTAAGCGACAAGGAGATTGAGAAGTACTACAAGGAGAACAAAGAGTACCTCTACAAGCAGTTGCAGGACACACGCGACATCAAGTACATCAGCGTAAAGGTTACCCCAAGCGAGAGCGACAAGCAGGAGATTCTCGCTCAGATGAACGAGTATGCCGACATGCTCAGAGCGGGCGACAAGGACTACGAGAGAATCATGCGCATATCACGCAGCGAGTATAGCTACAACGACCTGCTGTGGACAAAGGAGGCTTATTCAGAAGACATTCAGCTTCGTCTTGAGTCTTCAAAGCTGAACGAGGTTGTTGGCCCGTACATCAACCCCTCGGACAACACATACAACGTGTTCATGACAACCGAGAAGACAACAGTCCCCGACTCTATCATGGTACGCGCCATCGTTGTGACAAGCCAGTCGAACGACGAGGTTGAGGCTACTACGGACAGCTTGCTCAACGCCCTCAAGAACAAGGCGGACTTCAAGGAGATAGCAGCCAACTACGCTCACGTCGATTCAATGTGGATAACATCAAAGCAGTTCTACACAGCCGGCATCATCGACAACCTTGACACACAGAAGGAAATCTACAATGCACGCCCGGGCGTATATGCAGCGTCTCCTTTCAAGACTATCAACGGCAAGCTCATCTACCAGGTTATCGAGAAGAAGGGCAAGGCCGACGTTTACAGCGCCGTTGTCATCAAGCGTGAGATTACATTCGGCAGCGACACATACGACCAGGCATACAACAAGCTGAGCCAGTTCGTCGCTTCATGCAAGAGCGTTGAGGATGTAGACAGCAAGGCTATGGAGAGCGGCTACCGTGTCCAGAAGCTCAACGACGTGAACGCATCAATGAGAAACATCAACAACGTACCTCAGACATACAACGTTGTTAAGTGGGTGCTTGACGAGGACAGAAAGGCCGGAGAGTTCTCTCGCATTGAGGAGTGCGGCAGCGACCACCTCGTATTCGCAGTAGTTACAAGAGTTTCTCCTAAGGGATACATCGCCCTTGACAAGGAGATTAACATGTACGGCACAAAGCTCAGCGACATCATCAAGAACAAGCTCATGCTCGACAAGAAAGCCGAGATTATCATGAACGAGCTTGCAGGCAAGGACTACAGCGCCATCAAGGGCAACAGCATGGCAAAGGTAAGCAACGTGAACATGGTTGAGTACAAGAAACCCACAAACGTTCCCTCGCTAAACGTAGACGAGCCTGTCATCAACGTTACCGCGGCCAAGATGGACGCGGGCGAGATAAGCGAGCCACTGAAGGGTGACAACGGCGTATATGTCATCAACGTTCTTGGCAAGAACGCCAAGAGAGGCAACTTCAACGCCGAGACAGAGAACGAATACATCCTCTCTAACGGCGGCATGTACGACTACGCCAACGTAGCAGGCCAGCTGTTCCAGATGGGCCTCGAAGAGGTTTACCCCGTAGAGAACAAGCTCTTCCGCTTCTTCTAATAATCGTAAGCTTACATTATAAACGTTCAAAGCCAACCGAAAGGTTGGCTTTGAACGTTTAAAACAACCTATAGTATATATGCAGGAGCGAACAATGCGTTCACTCCTCTTTTATTGTTATGCAGTAATCGTTATCGTTAATCGTTAATCGCTAATCGTTCATCGTTAAACGTTCAAGGCAATAGCAGCTTCCGTTGAATGGCGTTCAGGGCTCACCGGCAAAGTCTGGGGCCAAGCAACTTCTTGGTTAAAACAAAAACCTCGCTGTCGCTTGTCTTATATTCTATCGCAATTCTCAGCCTTAAGCTGCGTTAAACGTTAGAGCCCTTCACTTCACTGCGTTCCGCTCGAGCATGACAAATGCCCGTTCCTCGTTAATCGTTAATCGCTAAACGTTAATCGTTCCTCGTCAATCGCTCCACATTACACAAAAAGAGGATAGCTAACGCTATCCTCTCTATATCAAAGTCTTTCGACTATAAATTACTTTTTCAAAGCCTCGTCTGCCTTGCCCTGGGGAAGCATCTCCTCAGCGAACATGTAAGCACCGGTCTTAGGTGATTTAACCAACTTTACAACCTTTACGAACTTCTCCTTATCACCTGTCTGGAGGGTTGCAACTGCTTTCTTAGCCATCTCTTATTACTTAATTTCTTTGTGAACGGTTACTCTCTTCAAATAGGGGTTGTATTTCTTCAACTCCAAACGCTCTGTTGTGTTCTTGCGGTTCTTTGTCGTGACATAGCGAGACATACCGGGAACACCGCTGTTCTTTTGCTCAGTACACTCAAGTATCACCTGAACACGATTACCTTTAACCTTCTTAGCCATATTACTTTCCTCCTTTAATTAACCGAGTACTTTAATTTCCTCCCAAGCAACGTGGCCGTTCTTGACAGCTTCCTTCAAAGCAGCATCGAGACCTACTCGGTTGATAATTTTTAACCCCGCTGCACTCACGCGCAACTGAATCCAACAATCTTCTTCTACATAGAAGAACTTCTTAGTAAACAAGTTCACGTTGAAAAGACGCTTTGTTCTTCTCTTTGAGTGTGAAACATTGTTACCCACCATAGCTTTCTTACCGGTGATTTGACAAATCTTTGACATCTCTATATATTTTTTGTTTATCCTTTTTATACATACTCAAAACAGTGTGCAAAGATATGAATTTTCATATAATCATGCAAACAAAACCGTAATTATTTTTAGAACTTGTTCATAAAACGGCTTATTTTGCGGCAACTGCGAACGCCGAAAAACTACTCACCGCCACCCAAACGCCGCAAGAGCAGACGCAACGCCTCGGCTACGCACTTTTTAATATTATTCTCACGGCCTTCGTCGTGCAACTGCAACAAATGCGTCGAAACGTTATTCCCGACCTTCACCGCCACCCAGACGGTACCGACAGGCTTTTCCGGCGTTCCGCCGCCGGGCCCTGCTATCCCTGACGTTGCCACAGCGCAATCGACTCCGAAGCGGGCTGCCACCCCCTCGGCCATTTCACGCGCCACGGCCTCGCTCACTGCGCCATAAGCCTCAAGGGAGACGCCGCTGACACCGAGAAGAGCCTGCTTGACGCTGTTATGATAGGCCACTACCCCGCCGTACATAACGTCGGAACAGCCGGCGACAGACGTCACCGCACTTGCTATAGCGCCGCCGGTGCAGCTCTCGGCTGTCGCAAAAAGATACCCCTTCGCACGCAAAAGCCCGACAATCTCGTTCGCAAGCCTTGATATTTCAGTTGCCATGACAGAGATTATAAGGTTGTACGCGAGAATGCCGGCAGCTCCATTGCACAGAAGTCATTTTCAAGATACTTGTAGTAGCCTACAATACCTATCATGGCAGCATTGTCGGTAGTAAAGCCGAACTTAGGTATATATATGTCCCATTTATAACGTTTGGCATAGTCGTGATACGCCTGCCTCAATGCCGTATTGGCCGAGACGCCGCCCGAAAGAGCGATACGCTTGATGCCCAACGCCTTTGAGGCCTTGTACAGCTTGTCCATCAGGACAGCGACAACGGTCGCCTCAAAAGAGGCCGCCAGGTCCTCTTTATGTGTTTCCACATAATTTTCGTCCTCGGCAACGAGCTTACGCAGAGCATAAAGGAACGAAGTCTTAAGGCCGCTGAAGCTGTAGTCGTACCCGGGGATGTGAGGCTTGCTGAAGCTGTAGGCCTCAGGATTGCCCTGACGTGCCAGGCGGTCTATTATAGGGCCGCCGGGATAGCCGAGCCCCATGACTTTGGCGCATTTGTCCATAGCCTCGCCCGCCGCATCGTCTATTGTCTGGCCTATTATCTCCATATCCTTGTAGCTGTTCACCTTTACTATCTGCGAGTTCCCGCCCGACACCATCAGGCACAGGAAAGGGAATTCGGGGGCACGGTGCTCTACGCCCTCTTCCTTAATGAAGTGTGCCATTATGTGCCCCTGCAGATGGTTCACCTCTATCATCGGAATGCCGAGCGAAGCGGCAAGGCCCTTTGCGAACGAAACGCCCACCAGCAGGGAGCCCATGAGCCCCGGCCCGCGCGTAAAGGCGATAGCCGTAAGCTGCTCCTTTGCCACCCCCGCCCTCTTCAGCGCCGCATCGACAACAGGAACGATGTTCTGCTCGTGCGCTCTTGACGCAAGTTCAGGCACAACGCCGCCATACTGTTCGTGAACAGCCTGGCTTGCCGTTACATTAGAAAGGACCACATCGTTCTTCATTACCGCAGCCGAAGTGTCATCGCAAGACGACTCGATAGCCAATATATAAACGTCTTTCATAATTTTAAATATACCCTTTGCCGTCAATAATCACAAAATGACGGCTGTGACTGAAAATTAATATGCGAAGATAGCATATTATTTCTTTTTTAGCTAACTTTACGGAACAAAACAGACATCATGCGGATAGAGATTTACACAAAAAGCGAACAATTGCCCGAGCTTATCGAAGGCTCGGTGCTGCACTCCGCACTGATGTTCCGTGCCAACGAAAGCTCAAAAGGCAACAAGCCCTATATGCTCGTGGCGTACGACAGCGAGGAAAGAGAGGCGGGGCACCTGCTTATAATCAAACGAAGGAACTTCAGGCTGATACCGCCCGTCCTCAGCTTCTGGTACACGATAAACGGCGAAGGCGTCTACAGGGACGACATCGTGGAGCGTGAGCAGCTATTCACAGAATTTCTTGAGAAAGTTTTTGACATGTTCGACTTTCTCCATTCATACATTGAAGTACAGAACATCGAAGACTCGCGCTTTGCGTACGGCATACTCCGCAACCACGGCTTTATTCCCCTTCGCGACCAGAGAATGTATATATCCCTGCACAGCAAAGAGCCCCAAGCAAGGCTCACACGTGCCTACAGGGCCCATATACGCAAAGCGGAGAGCAACGGAGTGACATACCAAAGGGCTACCGTGAAAGAGGATATAGAAGAGGGACTTCAGTTGCTGAAAAATTATTACATAAGCAAGACACGCCGAAGACTGCCCGATAAGAACACCCTGATGAAGATGCTGCACGAATGCGACAACACGTTATCCGAAAAGGCGAAGCTCTTCATTGTCAAGTACAAGGAAAAGATTATCGGCAGCTCGATATGCCTCTATGACAAGGAGCGCGCCAACCTCGCATACAGCTGCGGCCTAAGGAAGAGCTTTCCCATGCAGTACCCGGGCATTATGGCTATATGGGCAGCACTGAGCGACGCATACAGGCAAGGCTTCGCCCATTTCGAATTTCTTGAAGCGAGGAACCTCGCGCCCATACACATAAAGTTCATAAACACCCTGCTCAACTATGGCGGAAAGCAGAAGGGAACATTGCGTTGGTACCACTTCAAATGGAGGTGGCTGAATAAAATTTTACGCCTCATATACGTTTAAGCGAATTTCCTCGTTATTATAAATGCATATGCGTGAACCGAGGGAAAAGAGATGAGATTAAGAATATTCATAGCCGCATTGTTCGCTATCGCCGCAACCTGTTCCATGGCACAGAAAGCGACCATAAAGGGACGCATAACCGACGAGAACAACAAGCCGATAGAAATAGCCAACATAAGCATTGTAGGAGAGCCTGTCGGCACCATAGCCGACCTTAACGGCTACTACTCGCTTACATGCCAGAGCAAGGACAGCCTTGTCGTGGCGTACTCCATGATTGGCTATCAGACACGCAAGCGAACATTCCGCAACCCTACTGACACTATAACGGTAAACGTAATGCTGCCCTCGGCCGACTTCGCCCTGCAGAGCGTCGAGATTGTAGACAAAGAGCGGCAAATGGGAAGCACGCAGAAGCTCGGCATGCCCGACAAGATACGTCTTCAGCCGTCGGCAAGCGGAAACAGCATCGAAGACCTGATAAAGTCGCAAGCCGGAGTAAGCTCGCACAATGAGATGAGCTCGCAGTACAACGTCCGTGGAGGAAACTTCGACGAGAACAGCGTCTATGTCAATGGCATTGAGGTTTACCGCCCGCTGCTCATAAGAGCCGGCCAGCAGGAGGGCCTCAGCTTCGTAAACCCCGACATGGTGAGCGCCATATCATTCTCCACAGGCGGCTTCGAAGCGAAATACGGCGACAAGATGTCGTCGGTGCTCGATATCACATACCGCAAGCCGCGAGAGTTCGAAAGCACCATTTCGGCAAGCCTGCTCGGAGCAAGCGCATACATCGGCTGGGGCAACGACAAGATAAGCATCACCAATTCCGTCCGCTACAAGAGCAACAACTACCTGCTCGGCACGCTTGACACAAAAGGCGAATACAAGCCTAATTTCATTGACTACCAGGCCTATCTCGACTGGCGGATAACAAAGAACTTGAGTTTCAGCCTCATCGGCAACATATCACGCAACGAATACAATTTCACTCCGAGCGACCGCACCACGAGCTTCGGAACGCTTGAGGACGTGAAGGAGTTCAAGGTCTACTTCAGCGGCTGGGAGACCGACCTCTTCCGCACGCTGTTCGGAGCGGCGTCGATCAACTTCTCGCCTAACGAGTACCACATGCTCACGCTGCAGGCATCGGCATTCCAGACAAGAGAGGAGGAGACGTACGACATTCTTGGCGAATATTGGCTCAACGACATAAACACCGACCGCTCGTTAGGCATAGGCGGCTACCTTGAGCATGCCCGCAACTACCTAAGCGCCAACGTGCAGACCGTTTCGCTTACAGGCAAGCACTACCTGCGTTCGCACGACCTCCGATGGGGCATAGAGTGGAAAGGAGAGAACTTCAACGACAACCAGCGTGAATGGGAGCTGCGCGACTCTGTAGGGTACAACATCCCTAACGACGCAGGCGGCATGCGTCCCGTATACAGCCTCAGCTCAAAGACATCGTGCAAGAGCAATCATGTTTTCGCATATGCGCAGGACACCTACAAGTTCAGTTGCAGCGTGGGCGTCATATCAATCAACGCAGGAGTCAGAGCCTCCTATTGGGACTGGAACAACGAGTTTCTCGTTTCGCCGCGCGCATCGATAGGCCTCATCCCCAAGTTCAACAAAGAGATGACGTTCCGTCTTGCTTCGGGAATATACTACCAGACACCGTTCTACAAGGAGATGCGCGACACGGTAACCGCCAACGGCATAACGACCGTGACGCTTAACAAGAAGATAAAGTCGCAACGCTCGATACATGTGGTGCTCGGGTACGACTACCACTTCAAGATTATGGGACGCCCGTTCAAGTTCACCGCCGAGGCCTATTACAAGAAGCTCGACAACCTCATCCCCTACAATGTGGACAACGTACGCCTTGTCTATTACGGCGAGAACTGCGCAAAGGGATATGCCACGGGGCTCGACCTGAAGCTGTTCGGAGAGTTCGTGCCCGGCACCGACTCATGGGTGACATTGTCGATAATGGACACCAAAGAGAAAATCAAGGGAGGCGACTGGATACCCCGCCCCACCAACCAGCTCATATCGGCTTCGCTCTATTTCACCGACTACTTCCCGTACACCGACCGTTGGAAGATGAACCTGCAGGGAGTATATGCCGACGGCTTGCCGTTCGGCCCGCCGCACAGCGGACGCGAGAAGCAGCGTTTCAAGGCGCCTGCTTACATGCGTGTGGACATAGGCATGTCGTACCGCCTGCTCGACAACGAGGATAGAAGATACCGCCGAGGGTTCCTGAGCTGCTTCCGCAATATTTGGCTCGGAGTGGACGCATTCAACATTCTCGGCATAAACAATGTCAATTCTTACTATTGGGTAAAGGATATAAGCAACAACAACTACGCTGTGCCCAACTACCTGACAGGCCGCAGAATAAACGCAAGAATACTGATAGAACTGTAAAAACAAGGACTCTGCAACCATACGCATGTACGCAAGCACGTATATGCGTATTTTATTATGTTTTATCAAACAATTTTAATATCTTTGCCTCAATTGGCAGAAATATGCAGCGTTCGATGTAAAATATCCAACCCAGCCTGCATTATTTCACATGCCGGTCATTGATTCTTGCAAAAACCAAACCTACAAAGAACAATATGAAAAAGCTCCTAACAGCCCTGACGCTGACAATAGCGTTCATCCTTACAGCGGCGACAGCGACAGCGCAAGCGCCAACAGCAACGCCTCAAGAGGCAATCAACGGACTACTTGACCGTATCGGCGGCAAAGGCGCCGCCCAAAAGTTCGTTACAGTAATAGACGAAACCCTTGATGACGCCAACGGCAAGGATGTATTCATCATTACCGCACAGGACGGCAAGCCATGCATAAAGGGCAACAGCCGGCTTTCAGTCGCGGCGGGCATCAACTGGTACCTGAACCACCATGCACGCATAAACCTCACGTGGAACAACCTGACGACAGACCTCACGGCCGTTTCGCTCCCCGTTCCCGCAGAGGAGGAGCGACATGAGTGCAACACGACATACCGCTACGACTTCAACACCTGCACATTCTCATACTCAATGGCTTTCTGGACATGGGAGCGTTGGCAGAAAGAGATTGACTGGATGGCTCTGCACGGCATCAACGCACCATTGAACCTTGTTGGCTTGGACGTTGTAACACGCAACTTCCTTAAGGAGCTGGGCGTAAGCGACAGCGACATCGCCGACTACATCGCCGGCCCCGGCTTCATAGCATGGTTCGCCATGAACAACCTCGAGGGCTGGGGAGGAACAATAGAGGCCAAGGACGTTGTAATGAAAGGCAACCCCGAATGGTGGTACGCCCGCCAGGAGCAGCTATGCCGCAACATGCTGCAACGCATGCGCGAGCTCGGCATGCAGCCTGTAATACCGGGCTTCAGCGGACAGGTTCCCAACTGCATCGTAAACTACGACATTGACGGCTTCAGCAAGAACGATGTCATAAACAACGGCAATTGGGCCGGCGGCTACACACGCCCCGACATTCTGAACCCTGCAAGCACAAGCTATGCGACTTTCGCGCCTATTTACTACAAGCACCTCGAAGATATTATGGGCGTGTCGGAATTCTACAGCATGGACCCGTTCCATGAGGGCTCGCTCCCCGGCGGCGTTACGAACAATAACTGCTACCCCAACATAATGAAGCACCTCGACGCATATTACGACGGCGTTCCGGCAGAGACCAAGGAGAAGAGCAACGCTCCGGCTAAGCCTAAATGGATTATCCAGTACTGGCAAGGCGTTCCGCAGAGCGGAGCCTTCGAGGCCATGAGCAGCTATGGCGACCGTTTCATCGGGCTCGACCTCTTCTCGGACGCTCCAGGAAAAGCGAAATGGAACAGCGACTATTTCAAAGGCCGCCCCTACATATTCTGCATGCTTCATAACTTCGGCGGACGCAGCGGCTTGCACGGACGCTTGGAGACAACCATGAACGACTACTTCCGTGCCCTTGCCAAAGGCAACAACATGCAGGGAGTAGGAGCGACGCCTGAGGGCACTGAGACGAACCCGATACTATACGACATGCTGTTCGAGCTGCCCTGGATGGACCCGGCAAAGCGTCCCACTGCCGACGAGTGGCTTGAGGAATACGCTCATGCACGTTACGGAATGAAGAACGCTACCGCCCTCGAGGCTTTGCAGAACCTGAAGAACTCGGTTTGGGCATGCCCGTCGGACCAGCAGGGAACATCGGAGGCCGTTATTCTCGCACGTCCGTCGTGGGAGGTAAAGAGCGTGTCGAGCTGGAGCACATCGGCTATCTACTGGGACACCCAGGATGTACTCTTGGCTGCCGACCAGCTTGTATCGATAAGCGAGCTCGTGACTACAGAGGACGGCATTGCGAACTACAACTACGATGTCATAGACGTCATAAGGCAGGCAATGGTAGACTATGCGGCAGAGCTGCTTCCGCTTATCAACAAAGCACGTACAGAAAAGAACACTGCGGAGTACGAGAGACTATACAAGCTCTATCTTCAGCTGATGCTCGACCTTGACGAGATGCTGTCGTACGACGAGAACTTCAAGCTCGAGCGCTGGACAAGCCTCGCTCGCAACATCGCCGACGAGGTGAGCGGCACGACTGACAATGACCGCAACTGGCTCGAATGGAACGCCCGCACGCAGGTGACCGTGTGGTCAAAGGGAAACACCGACCTGCACGACTACTCCAACCGTTGCTGGGCAGGCCTTATAAAGGACTACCACTATGCACGCTGGAAATACTTCTTCGAGAACAACGGCGCGGCTCCGTCGGGCAACTGGCATAGCGGCTTCGAGTATCCCTGGACTGTCAATTATACCGACTACGACTACTCCAAGATTAATATACCGTCAGACATGACGGCTACCGAGAAGGCTGTCGAGACATTCGGCAAATACTTCGGAAAGGTAAAAGGGAGTGCCAAGAACTACATATTCCCTATGGGCGTGACACGTGACGCTTCAAAGAGCGGCATTGTCGCCGAGACGCACAGAGGCGAGACGGCCGAATTGCCGATAGAGATTGGCAAGGATGTCGCCATAACAAGTGTTCTCATAGACCTGAATGCCGACGGAGCGTTCAGCAGCGACGAACAGCTTGCGGCAGAGGGCATGAAGATAACCATCCCCGCAGATGCCGAAATTGGCAAGACAAAAGCCAACGTAAAGTTCAACGACGGCACGGAGATAACATTCAGCCTCGCCATAATTGAGGTAATAGCCGAAGAGCGCACTATAACCGTTGTAGCCGGCGAGAACGGAACGGTCGCAATCGAAGGAAGCGACAAGCTCACCGTAACCAACAAAGAGGCTGTCACAATGCAAGCCGTCGCTAACACAGGCTACAACTTCAGCAACTGGACCGACGCCGACGGCAATATCGTCAGCAACGACAACCCGTTCATATACTACGGAAAGAACGACGCCACATTCAAGGCTAATTTCATCCAGGACAAATGGGGAATAATAGAGGGCAGCGCAAGCAGCTACCCCGACATTGCAGGGTACGGCCAATTCGTGCAGAACATATCGTTCTCATATTACAACCGTGAGCCGGAGAGCATATACACAGCCACAGCCGCGCCTGCAGAGATTTTCACCACAATTCAGCAGATTGTCAATGTGCCTCGCGGCGCGAGCTTCGACGTCGCATACGACAATGGCGACAAGGACGGCTTGAAATACTGCTATATGAGAGCGTTCATCGACCTTAACGCCGACGGCGATTTCGACGACGAGGGAGAGCTTGTCAAGAGCATTGGTACAGCCGGTGCGCAGAATGCAGCCGTTTGCAACGGAAAGATAAACGTGATACTGCCGTATGACACCCCGTTAGGCATCACCCATATGCGCCTGCGTTTTGACGGAGCATGGGACGGCCCTACCGCAAAGACCGCAAAAGAGGCGTCGATACGCCCTGTATATGAGATAATCATTAACGTAACAGAGTTCTCTCAGCTCGCTTCGCAAATAACTGTAAAGTCCAACAACGACGCTTGGGGAACCGTAGCAGTGTGGACCGACGAGACGCCTGACGGCTCGACGGCCACAGAGTGGAACGTCACTCGAGGCGTGCCTTTCACGATAAAGGCCGAGCCTGCCGACGACGCCGAGTTCATCGGTTGGAAGGACCGCTACGGACGCATTGTAAGCACCGAGCTTGAAGTCACAAGATATGCCTGCGAAGATGCCGTATACACCGCAATATTCAACAAAGGAGAAAGCCGCAAGCAGCTCGGAGCGCTCATAGAGATTGTCGAGAAATTCATTGGCGAGATAGCGACTATAGAGCCCGAAGGCAAGACGACCAAATTGCAGTTGCAGACAACAAAGCAGAACGAGGCATACTACTTGTGGTCTAACGCTCCCGACCCGTTAGAAGGAAGCATAAGCCATTTGACCGACGGAATAAAAGGGGACAACAGCAACTTCTTTCATTCGAACTGGCATACAGTTCAGACAGCCGAGGGCTATCACTTTATAGAGACAGACCTGGGCGAAGAGAACGTATATTCACGAATGCAGATTGCCTACCATACACGTACAGGATGTTCCGACGATTTTCCCGATGCAATAACAGTGATGGGAAGCTACGACAAGAAGAATTACAGCAACGTATACACTGTCAATTCGGGATTGCCTCAAGGGGTGAACCAGGCATTCGCCTCCGACTATTTTAATTGCGGCAGAGACTACAGATACCTACGTTTCAAAGTCGATGCAGAACGCACTTACTGGCATATGGGAGAGTTTGAGCTGTATGCGAAAAGTTCAAAAGCAGCATTAAACGAGTCATTCAATGACATTGTAACAGCCGCTGACGTCGAGAGGCTTTACGACATGACAACGGTTGCGAAGTACCTTTACGATAACAGCATCGACAACAACGAGCTTGACGCTGCGTATGAGAAACTGAACAGATATTATTTGGAATTGCAAAAATCGACAAGCATCACAAGCATAAACACCGCTGAGGCAGCAGACAGCGTTTACGACCTCAGCGGCCGCAGACTCGAAGAGAACGCCGACGCAGGCATATACATTGTGAACGGGAAGAAGGTAATGGTAAGAAACAACTGAACATTGGAATATCGCATCATTGAGTGATGAAATCAAAATACAAGGACGCCGCCCGTAAAGAGCAGCGTCCTTGTATTTTATAACACAGCAACATTACTGGGTCACTAACAAAAGAGTGTGGGGATAAACAAATTTGATTCAGTATTGTAACAAAAATCTTTAGCGAGCATATTGCTGAATAACGCCTGCTTGCTCACTATTATTATTCTTAATAGCTGTTTTTGTTCCTCGTTGTCGCTCGTCTTATATTCTATCGCAATCCTCAACCTTAAGCTGCCGGTTGTTACAATGCAGCAGTTCTTTCTCTCATTACTTTTTCTCTCGTGAAAAAGTAATCAAAAAACGCCCGTCACACGGAAAAACAGTCGTTTGCTGCTTTGCTCGTTAGTTGCAT
>JAFTRV010000043.1 GCA_017462065.1 Bacteroidaceae bacterium | reverse complement strand
TCAGGCTAAAAATCCGCCTCCGGAACCCACGCTATTTGATTAGAGGGGGCTTGGATTGGAAAAAAAGTACTCGACCGTTGTTATAACAGCAGCCGAGCACATTATTGTTAGGTTTAACGGTTTTTATCGGACACCAATAATATATAATTGTCCTCTGCTTTCAATGGAAGGCTCGTCGGCTTCAAGTTTTTTGCCGTCGTGGCTTTTCTTGGAGTTGAATCCTTCTCGTTTCCCTGCTATGGAAAAATCTTGGCATGGGAAGCCTCCAATGACAATTTCTGTATCCTTTGGGAAAATGTCATGTCCCGATTTCGCTTGTTTTACAATGTCTACGATGCTCCCTAAATGATATTGGTCCGAAGCCCCAGGCTTCTTTTTCGAGAAATATGTGGACCACGCAAGCTTTGCATGGATGTTGATGTCATTCGCAAACACCATCTCAAAGCCCGTGGGCGAAAGCAAAACCCAATCTCCATAATCTTCCTTTATCCAGTCAGGATGAATGGATGCGTTGATGGATCTCTTCAGGCATGTAAAACTGCCTTCAAATCCAATATCCATTCCACCGCAACCTGAAAATAGAGATATTGCCTTGTGTGTCATATTATGGGTGATTAGGATGATTTTATGCAAAGATAGTACGAAAAAACGAAATCGCAAATACGGTAATTCCTCTATAATGATGTCTTTTCGTGTGAAGTGATGTGTTGTATGCGTTTAAATCGTATATGTTGTACGGTTTTATTATTACCAAATAGTTTTAAACATCTTTTTTATATTTGTTTTATAAATATAAAGATTTTTTCTCCGCATATTTTTGTATCTTCGCAGAAAATTGTAATTTTGAGAAATCTCGTTTTAGGCGAGGCTTTTGAGCGAATTTTATGAGATCAGGAATTTTGAAAAACATCTTTTTTTATACATTGCTCCTTGTCTTTTTTGCGGCATGTGACGAAACTGTCACTTATACCGAAATGAAAGAGAAAGAGGTGAAGTCGGTCAAGGAGTTCATAAAGGAGAAGGGCATAAAGACAATCACATTCGAAGAGTTCGCTGCGAACGATTCCGTTACGGACGTATCGCTCAACGAGTATGTCGAGATTGACGGTGTATACATGCAGATAGTCAATAATCCGAAGGATGCCGACGATGCACGCAAAATCGTGAGCGGTGACACTCGTGACATGCTTGTCCGTTATTCCGAATATAACATTCAGGACGACGATACTATAACGAGCAATCTTTTTGCCGCCGAGGCTGACGTGATGCGCGTGAGGAATGTGGACGGCACGTTTTCCGCAACATTCATTTCGGGCGTGATGAAGGCTGTGTACGGCGATAATGTGCCTACCGGGTGGCTCGTTCCGTTGAACTACCTTGTGTTTACACGTCACCAGTCGCAGCTCGCCAAGGTGAACCTTATAGTTCCCCATACTAAGGGTACGAACAACGCCGTGACATATGTATACCCTTGCTTATATCAGATAACATTCCAGCCGGAAAACAATTTCGACTACGAAGAGATTGCCGATGAGGCGGATGGCGGCGACGAAACGGAATAACCAATTAAAACCAACTTATAACTAACATGACACTGATTAAATCTATTTCAGGTATCCGAGGTACAATCGGCGGCAGAGCCGACGAAGGCCTGACACCTCTTGATGTAGTGAAATTGACTTCGGCGTACGCAGCGCTGATTCGTAAGACAACAACTAAGACGACAAACAAAATCGTTGTCGGCCGTGACGCACGTCTTTCGGGCGAAATGGTAAATAAGATCGTTTGCGGTACTCTTATGGGTATGGGCTTCGACGTTGTAGACATAGGCTTGGCTTCTACGCCGACGACCGAGGTTGCCGTTACTATGGAGAACGCATGCGGAGGTATTATCCTTACAGCAAGCCATAACCCTCGTCAGTGGAACGCATTGAAGCTTCTTAACGAAAAGGGCGAGTTCCTTAACGCTGCCGAAGGTCAGGAGGTGCTTCGCATTGCCGCTGCCGAAGAGTTTGACTATGCCGACGTGGAGACTCTTGGCAAGTACCGTCTTGACAATACATACGATGACAAGCATATCGATGCTGTCCTCGCTTTGCCTCTTGTCGATGTCGAGGCTATCAAGGCTGCCGGCTTCAAGGTGGCTATTGACTGCGTGAACTCTGTGGGCGGCGTTATTCTTCCCAAACTATTCGATAAGTTAGGCATAACAAAGGTAGACAAGCTCTACTGCGAGCCTACAGGCGACTTCCAGCATAATCCTGAGCCTCTTGCGAAGAACCTGGGCGACATTATGGGACTTATGGCTAAGGGCGGCAACGACGTAGCGTTCGTCGTGGACCCGGACGTGGACCGCTTGGCTATCATCTGCGAGAACGGTGAAATGTACGGCGAGGAGTACACTCTCGTTACCGTTGCCGACTATGTACTTAAGCATACTCCGGGCAATACCGTTTCAAACCTCAGCTCAACACGTGCCTTGCGTGACGTTACGAACGCTCATGGCTGCACATATACTGCATCGGCGGTAGGCGAGGTGAACGTAGTTACCAAGATGCGTGAGACGAACGCCGTTATCGGCGGCGAGGGCAATGGCGGTGTCATCTATCCTGCTTGTCATGCCGGCCGTGATGCTTTGGTAGGTATCTGCTTGTTCCTGAGCCACCTCGCTCACGAGAAGAAGACGGTAAGCGAGCTTCGTGCCACTTATCCTGCATACTTCATGGGCAAGAACCGTATCGACCTCAAGCCCGGTTGCGACGTGGACGCCATCCTTGAGAAAATCAAGGCTACATATGCAGGCAAGGCCGAAATCAATACTGTGGACGGCGTTAAGCTCGACTTCCCCGAGACATGGGTACACTTGCGTAAGAGCAATACAGAGCCTATCATCCGCATCTATTCAGAAGGCCCTACACAGGAGGCTGCCGATGCGATAGGCGAAGAGATTCTCGCGCTTGCGAACAGCTTGATGTAATTGAATGTTTTTATATAGCGAAAAAGGCGCTTGGCATGCCAAGCGCCTTTTTCGCTATATGTGTATCAGCTCCCGTATCACAGCGTCGCTGATGAAAATACCCTTCTCGGTAAGGGAGATGCAGCCATTCTTCTCTTTAAGGTTGCCTAACTCTATCTCTTTCCGTGCGTTGGTGAGCATGTAGTCGTTAAGCTCATGGCTGAACTTTCGCCTCATCCATTCCAATGGTATGCCATCGGCTGTACGCAGGCGGGTTAGAACGGCGTCGTTGTATTGTTCCTCTTCGCTCAAATACTCTATTTCGCAGTTAGGCTCTCCGTTTTCTATACCTTTTATATATTCTCTTATGTCTGCGATGTTCCATTGGCGTGACGTGCCGTCGTATGAGTGAGCGGCAGCGCCGCAACCGATGTATGGCGTGTCGTTCCAGTAGCTGCTGTTGTGGCGGCTCTCTTTTCCCGGCATGGCAAAGTTTGAAATCTCGTAATGGCGGTAGCCCGCCTCCTTCATGCTTCGTATAAGCATCTGGAACTGCTCCGCGTTCTCCTCTTCGCTCAGCTCGGCAATCTCGCCTTTCATTAGCGAGCGGTAGAGCGGGGTGCCCTCTTCGTACATGAGGTTGTATGCCGAAAGGTGGTCGGGGCGTAGCTCTATTGCGTTTTCAAGGTCGTGCTGCCACTCGGCGGCCGTCGAGCCGGGCAAGGCGAACATCAGGTCTATGCTTATGTTGTCATATCCGGCGTTGCGGGCATTGCGGACCGCTTCTCTTGCCTTTTCGGCATTATGCCGTCGGCCGAGCCTCCTCAGCTGCGTGTCGTTGAAGCTCTGTATCCCCATGCTTATCCTGTTGAACGGCAGGGAGCGAAGCTCCTCAAGGAATTCCGGGGCAAGGTCGTCGGGGTTGCACTCTATTGTTATCTCGGCATTCTCTTCTATTTCGTACGTCTCCGCAATTGTTGCGAAAATCTGCCTCAGCTGCTCCGTTGAAAGCGTCGAGGGGGTGCCTCCGCCGAAGTATATCGTGCCGATGGCTTCTTTCCCCGCATAGCCTCTTCTTTGCCGCAGCTCATTGCATAGGGCGTCTACGTACCTCTGCCGCATGCCGAACAGGGTAGAGGAGAAGAATGCGCAATAGTTGCACCTTTGCTTGCAGAACGGAATATGTATATAAATGCCAGCCATTGTGTATGCTGTTTTTGCTGTTTCGTGACCTTTTCGGCTGTAAAGATAGCTTTTTTTATCCTTTGAATAAAAAACATCTTATTTCTATTTGCTTTTGTTTCTAAAAATTCTTACATTGCCAACATATTTGAAACTTTAACTAACCTATTTAAGGTCGGGGGCAGGCAAAGAGCTTTTAACGTGTTGATTGTTTTTCTATTGCTCCTCTCCTTATTAAATTAAAACAAATAGTATGAAAACTTATCAGACTAACGAAATCAAGAACATTGCGATCGTAGGATGTTCCGGCTCTGGAAAAACCACTCTCACAGAGGCTATGCTCTTTGAGGGTGGAATTATCAAACGTAGAGGTACCATAGAGGCTAAGAACACCGTTAGCGACTACTTCCCTGTTGAGCAGGAGTACGGCTATTCGGTGTTTTCGACTGTTTTCCAGGTTGAACAGGCCGGCAAGAAGCTTAATCTTATCGATTGCCCGGGCTCTGACGATTTCGCAGGCGGTATGGTCAGCGCAATGACTGTTGCCGACTTGGCGATGATGGTCATCAACGGACAGTACGGCGTCGAGGTGGGTACGCAGAACTGCTACCGCTACATCAAGAAGATGAAGAAGCCTATGATGTTCGTCGTTAATCAGGTCGATAACGAGAAGTGCGATTACGATACTATCATAGAGCAGCTTCAGTCAATCTACGGCTCAAAGGTCGTTCCTGTTCAGTATCCTTTGAACGCCGGCCCCGGCTTCAGCACAATCATCGACGTTCTTTTGATGAAGAAGCTTACATTCACCGGCGAGGGTCAGGCTCCTGTTGTGGAGGATATTCCTGCCGAGGAGGTCGAGAAGGCTAAGGCTCTTCACATGGAGCTCGTTGAGAAGGCTGCCGAGAACGAGGAGGGCCTTATGGACAAGTTCTTTGAGTCTGAGGAGCTTTCAACCGACGAAATCCGCATGGGCGCGCGTATCGGTCTTGCTACTGACAGCGTTTACCCCGTTCTCTGCTGCTCGGCTTCGACAGACGTCGCTGTAAGCCGTCTGCTCGAGTTCCTTGCGAACGTGGCTCCTGAAATCACAGATATGCCGCAGCCTGTAAACGCCGAAGGCGAGACAGTTCCTTACAACAGCGAGGCTCCAACATCAATCTTCTTCTACAAGACATCTGTCGAGCCGCATATCGGTGAGGTTAATTACTTCAAGGTGATGAGCGGTACTCTCAAGGCTGGCGACGACCTCGTGAATGCCGACAGAGGCTCTAAGGAGCGTATCGCTCAGCTCTTCTGCAGCGCCGGCGCGAACCGTGTGGCTGTCGATGAGCTCAAGGCCGGCGACCTCGGCTGCACGGTGAAGCTGAAGGACGTTAAGATAGGCAATACGCTTAACGCTAAGGACTCTGCGAACAAGTTCTCTCTTGTTAAATATCCCGCTTCAAAGTATTCACGCGCAATCAAGCCTGCCAACGAATCGGAAATCGAGAAGATGATGCAGCTGCTTAACCGTATGCACGAGGAGGATCCTACATGGCGTATCGAGCAGTCTAAGGAGCTTCGTCAGACAATTGTTTACGGCCAGGGCGAATTCCACTTGCGTACATTGAAATGGCGTCTCGAAAACGTAGAGAAGATTCAGGTCAAGTACGAAGAACCTAAGATTCCTTATCGTGAGACAATCACTAAGGCTGCGCGTGCCGACTATCGTCACAAGAAGCAGTCGGGCGGTGCCGGTCAGTTCGGAGAGGTGCATCTCATCGTGGAGCCTTACGAGGAGGGCAAGCCGTTGCAGGAGGTTTATCGTTTCAATGGTCAGGAACTCAAAATCAACGCTAAGGCTACCGAAGAGATTACACTCGAATGGGGCGGCAAGCTTGTCTTCGTGAACAGTATCGTCGGCGGCAGCATCGACGCACGTTTCATGCCGGCTATCCTCAAAGGCGTGATGGAGCGTATGGAGAGAGGACCTCTTACAGGCTCTTACGCCCGTGACGTGCGTGTTATCGTTTATGACGGAAAGATGCACCCGGTAGACTCTAACGAGCTCTCGTTCATGCTTGCAGGACGCAACGCCTTCAGCGCAGCGTTCCGTGAGGCAGGTCCTAAGGTGCTTGAGCCTGTTTACGATGTCGAGGTATTCGTTCCGTCAGACAAGATGGGTGACGTCATGAGCGACATTCAGGGCCGCAGAGGTATGATTATGGGCATGGAGAGCGAGAACGGTTATGAGAAGCTGTCGGCTAAGGTGCCTTTGAAAGAGATGGCTTCTTACTCAACGACATTGAGTTCTCTTACCGGAGGACGTGCGTCGTTCATCATGTCTCCTTCGACATACGAGCTTGTTCCCGGCGATGTTCAGAATAAGCTTGTCGAGGAACTCGCAGTCAAGGACGAAGAATAATACATCACTCTTTCATAGTGAATTCGAGGCAGGGCGTTTGCTCTGCCTCTTTTTTTGTTAAAAATAGAGCGGTTTTTACTAAATATCTCTCTTGGGTTTGTTTTAAATTATCAAAATAATAATTAAAATAGCTTCGTTTGTTAATAAAAAGAAATATTTGAATATTTTATTGCCGTAAATTATGCTCATATTCATGCAGTAATTATATTTGTTGTATGAAAAAGAATACAATACTGATAGTGGGGGTTGTCATGGGTATATGTTGCTTTGCATTGCTCTATTTGCAGGTATCATATATCGATGCTATGGTAAGAATGCGTAAAGAGCATTTCGAAGAGGGCGTGCGTCGCAGTTTGTACCAGGTTTCTTACGAACTTGAACTTGAGGAGATGCGTGAGTATCTTTCCAAAGACGTCCGTCGTGATATCCTTCGTGGTCAGTTGAATGACAATGGCATTAAGTTCGAGCATAGCTATGTGACATCGTCGGCTTCGGGAGACGTCGTTTCCAAGTTCGAATTCAAGACTCTTGTCGTCAATCCTCCTCATTTCAGTAACGAGTCGCTTGTCAAGAGCGCGAAGAACCTTTCGCTCGAAGAGGCGCAGAAGCTCTCTTTGGACGTGCTGCGAATGAGGTACAAGTATCAGCGTGCTGTGCTTGACGAGGTTATATACAACATGCTCTACCAGGCGAGCGAAAAACCCTTGAGGGCACGTATAGACTTTGATAAATTGCATAAGACGATTAAGTCGGAGCTTGCCAATAACGGCATTGATATTCCATTCTGCTTCAAAGTGCTTACGGGCGGCGGCGAGGAGGTGTATCGTTGCCCGAACTATGTAAACGGCAGAGACTCCAAGGTTTATACCGAGCAACTGTTCAAGAACGACCCGTCTACGCATACGGCAGTGCTTGAAATTAATTTTCCTGCAGCTGCATTGAACAAATTTATTTACGGCTCGGTTAAATTTATGCTTCCTTCCATGTTGTTCACATTAGTTTTGTTAATAACTTTCGTGATAACGCTTTACATGGCCGTAAGGCATAAAAAGATTACCGAAATGAAGAATGACTTCATCAATAATATGACGCATGAGTTCAAGACTCCGATATCGACGATATCTCTTGCCGCCCAAATGCTGCAGGACCAGTCGGTGGCAAAGTCTCCCGAGATGTTCACGAAACTGTCGGGCGTCATATCGAGCGAGACCAAGAGGCTCCGTTTCCAGGTAGACAAGGTGCTGCAAATGTCAATGTTCGACGATAAGAATACAGCGTCGCTGAAGATGAAGGAACTCGATGCCAACGAACTGCTTCAGGGTATCATCAATACCTTTGCCGTTAAGGTTGAGCAGAACGGCGGAACGATAGAGTCTAAGCTTGATGCCGCCGACCCGTTCATCTTCGTAGACGAGATGCATTTCACGAATGTGGTCTTCAATCTGCTCGACAATGCGATGAAGTACAAGCGTCCCGACGTGCCTATCTCTCTTGAGGTGCATACGTGGAACGTCGGTGACAAGTTCATGCTCTCGATAAAGGATAACGGAGTGGGAATAAGCAAGGAGCATCTTAAGAAGATATTCGATAAATTCTACAGGGTGCAGACAGGCAATGTCCACAATGTCAAGGGCTTCGGTCTCGGACTTGCGTACGTAAGGCAGATAATCAAGGCGCACCGCGGCTCAATACGTGCCGAAAGCGAAGTAGGCGCAGGAACAACGTTTATAATTGTATTACCTTTAAAATAAATGATTATGGAAGAGAAACAGAGAATTTTGCTATGCGAAGATGATGAGAATCTGGGTATGTTGCTTCGTGAATACCTGCAGGCGAAAGGTTATTATGCAGAGTTGTGCCCCGACGGCGACGCCGGTTACAAGGCTTTCCTGAAAGGCAAGTTCGATATATGCGTGCTTGACGTCATGATGCCGATAAAGGACGGCTTTACTCTCGCACAGGAAATCAGAGTTGTCAATCCCGATATACCTATCATATTCTTGACGGCAAAGACTCTCAACGAGGATATTCTTGAGGGCTTCAAGATAGGCGCGGACGACTATATTACAAAGCCTTTCAGCATGGAGGTGCTTGTCGTACGTATCGAAACAGTGCTTCGTCGTGTATGCGGCAAGAAGAACAAGGAGAACACCTTGTATAAGATAGGACGTTTCCAGTTCGACACGCAGAAGCAGATATTGTCAATCGACGACCAGCAGACAAAGCTCACTACAAAGGAGTCGGAGCTCTTGAGCCTGCTTTGCGCTCACCAGAACGAAATTCTGCAGCGTGATTTCGCTTTGAAGACCGTTTGGACCGACGACAACTATTTCAATGCCCGCAGCATGGACGTTTACATCACTAAGCTGCGCAAGCATCTTAGAGCGGACGATTCAATAGAAATAATCAATATTCACGGCAAGGGCTACAAGCTTATCGCTCCCGAAGCCGAGGCGTGATACCTTGTATAACACAAGCAGAGCGGTTGGCTTTTGCCAACCGCTCTGTTTTATCTTTAGCAGGTTTTATTCCTCTATCGACTTCTTGTAGGCTACGATGTAAATCACCAAGGCGATAATCATCAATGCCACAGAACCGAAATTGACCAGATTCATGTTGTTCCAGCCCAAGAAGTGGCTGAGGATAATGAGGATAGCTCCTATGATGAAAAGAACTATGCCTAAGATTTTGATTTTGTTTGCCATAATTAAATATGTATTATTTTGATTATATTCTATCTGCAAAGAAACATATAAATATTTAGAGAACGAAATTTTTTGACTAAAAAGTCTATATTTTTATCTATTTCCTTCTTATTTCCTTCTTATTTCGTCAAAGCCTCGCATCTCTTTACGACACTATTCCATTTGTGGCTTTCTTATATTATTTTATCAAAAGGTTGTCCTAAAACTTTGGTATATTAAAAATTATGCATATCTTTGCACCCGCGTTTAATAAACGAATGTTTAACCTATTTATTAATTAAAAATGAATCAATACGAAACCGTTTTCATTTTAACTCCCGTTTTGTCTGATGCTCAGATGAAGGAAGCGGTAGAGAAGTTCAAGGGCATTCTCACTGCTGAAGGTGCTGAGATTGTCAATGAGGAGAACTGGGGACTCAAGAAGCTTGCTTACCCCATTCAGAAGAAGACAACAGGCTTTTACGTTATGTTCGAGTTCAACGCTGAGCCTAAGGTAATCTCTAAGCTGGAACTCCAGTATCGTCGTGACGAGCGTGTTATCCGCTCTTTAGTTGTTAAGTTGGACAAGTATGCTGCTGAGTATGCTGCCAAGAGAAGAAATTTAAAAGCTAATAAGGAGGATTAATTATGGCACAGACACCTTCAGAAATCAGATATTTGACACCTCCGACAGTTGATGTCAAGAAGAAGAAGTATTGCCGTTTCAAAAAGAACGGTATCAAGTATATCGACTACAAGGATCCCGAATTCTTGAAGAAGTTCTTGAACGAGCAGGGTAAGTTGTTGCCCCGTCGCATCACAGGTACTTCATTGAAGTTCCAGCGTCGTATTGCTCAGGCTGTTAAGCGTGCGCGCCACTTGGCATTGCTGCCTTTTGTTACTGACATGATGAAATAATAGGAGGAATAATTATGGAGCTTATATTGAAAGAAGATGTAATCAACCTGGGTTACAAGGACGATATCGTTAAGGTAAAGGACGGTTATGGCCGTAATTATTTGATTCCTACAGGCAAGGCTGTTATCGCTACAGAGTCTGCAAAGAAGGTACTCGCAGAGAACTTGAGGCAGCGCGCTCACAAGTTGGCTAAGATTAAGGCTGACGCTGAGGAGCTTGCTAAGAAGTTGGAGGGCGTTTCTTTGACTATCGCTACTAAGGTCAGCGCAACAGGCGCTATCTACGGTTCAGTAGGCGCTATTCAGATAGCAGAGGAGCTTGCAAAGCTTGGCTTCGAGATTGACCGTAAGATTATAGCTGTTGAGGCTGCTAAGGAAGTAGGCGCTTACACAGCTACTGTAAAACTCCACAAGGAGGTTTCTGTTAAGATAGCTTACAACGTAGTTGCTGAGGCTGAATAACACAGAGCTAATATGATAATAAGGACGACATCCGACGGGTGTCGTCTTTTTTTTGTTTCATATCGTCCATAATTATAAATTGTTAGGAAGAAATTAACATTAGTCATATTTTGCGATTGTCCCCTCTGCCGGCGAAAGATAATTTTGCAGCGTACTTTTGCAGAGAATCCAAAATATGAAAAAATATATACTATTTATCTTTTCATTGCTTTTATGTGCGTTCGCTGTTGCGCAGAATGGCAATATATATGGTTTTATAACAGCTGACAGCGGCGATAGGGTGCCTTATGCGACTATCGGAATCGAGGGCTCGACCGTCGCTACCATAGCCAACGACAAAGGCGAATACATACTTCATCTTGACGACGGGATACATGTGATTGCCGTAACTGCTGTCGGTTACAAGCCTTTTAAAAAAGAGGTCGCCGTGGGAGGTACGTCCGATAAAAGGGTTAATATAACTTTACAATCGGATATTGCGGAACTCGAAGAAGTTGTCGTGAAAGCCGACGCCCAATCTGTGTCTCGTGTGAAACGTAGCGCATACAATGTCGTCGCCCTCAGCACGGACGAGATGCTGAACACGACAAAGAATCTCAGCGATGTGCTTGCGAAGACTCCCGGACTGAAACTGCGTGAAGCGGGCGGGGTAGGCTCCGACATGCAGATAACATTGGATGGCTTTACGGGAAAGCATATCAAGATATTCATCGACGGCGTTCCGCAAGAGGGTGTGGGCAAGTCTTTTGGACTCAACAACATACCTGTCAATTATGCACGCAGCATCGAGGTCTATAAAGGGGTTGTCCCGGTAGAACTCGGAACGGACGCTATGGGCGGCGTGATAAATATCGTTACGGGCAAACGCAAAGCCGGCTGGAATGTCGATGCGTCATACTCTTTCGGCTCGTACAATACGCATAAGTCTTTCGTTAATTTCAATCAGACTCTTGCTAACGGTTTTTCGTATGAGATAAATGCTTTTCAGAACTATTCCGACAATAATTACAGCATATACGCCCCTGTCGAGGATTTTGTGACCGGAGCTATCGAGAAGAAGAAACTGCAAAAAGTTAGGCGTTTCAACGATACTTATCATAACGAGGCCGTGACATTGAAAGCCGGGGTGGTGGGCAAAAGCTGGGCCGACAGGCTCATGTTCGGCGTAACGCTCTCGAATATGCATAAGGATATACAGACGGGCGTACGTCAGGAGATTGTCTATGGCGAGAAATTCCGTAAGGGATATTCCGTAATGCCTTCACTCGAATACCGCAAACGCAATCTATTTGTCAATGGACTTGACATCTCGGCCACGGCGAACTACAACCGCAACGCAACGACAAACGTCGATACTGCGGCATGCAAGTATAATTGGGTGCAGGAGACTCAGAAGCTTAATTCGCCTGGCGAGCAGTCATACCAGCATTCACGTGCCGACAACAATAACTGGAACGCTACGTTCACCGCTAATTACAGGCTGGGCGGCAATCATGCTCACATGTTTACGTTGCACCATCTGTTCAATGCTTTCGAGCGCAGCAATACCTCTTTCCTCACAAAAGTTCCGGCAACCGACCCGATAAAGAAGACCACTTTCAAGAATGTGACAGGCCTTGCTTACCGCCTTATGCCCTCCGAGAAGTGGAATGCGACAATTTTCGGTAAATTCTATTCTCTGCAGGTGGGCGGTCCTATGGCCACGACAAGCAATCAGGACAGCTTCGTTAAAGAGAGCCGTTCGATGAACTCTTTCGGCTATGGAATCGCAGGAACATATTTCATTGTCAAAGGTCTGCAAGCAAAGCTCTCATACGAGAAAGCCTATCGCCTGCCTACCATTGAAGAGATGTTCGGTGACGAGGACCTTGAGCAGGGAAATATCGGCATTAAGCCCGAAAACAGTCATAACATCAACCTCAACGTCAGCTATGACAATCGTTTCGGCAAGCATGCTGTATATGCCGAGGGCGGGCTCGTCTATCGTGATACGCACGATTATATACAACGCAACATCATAGACATCAGCGGCGGCAAGTCTGCGGCAACGTATATGAACTACGGCAAGGTGCTTACCGCAGGCTTTAACCTTACCGCACGTTACACGTTCGGGCAGCTGCTGACGGTGGGCGGAAACTTTACCAAAATGGAGGTGCTCGACAATATGAAGACTGCGATGAACAGCTCTGTCCCTAACCTCTCGTACAGGCAACGCATGCCGAACCTTCCCTGCGTCTTCGCCGATGCGGACGCTACGCTCTATTGGCGTGATTTCTTAGGCAAGGGCAACCTGTTGAGCCTTACCTACGAGATGCAGTTCGTGGAAAGGTTCTGCTATTATTCTCAAGTAATAGGAAGCAATAAGGGCGACTTTATGGTGCCCGACCAGCTATCGCACAATCTGGTCATTACATGCAGTGTCGCCAACGGGAGATATAACTTCTCTGTCGAGTGCAGGAACTTTACTAATGAACGCCTTTACGACAACTTCAGCCTGCAAAAGGCCGGCATAGGGGTGTACGGCAAGGTGCGTGTGTGCTTCGGAAACAAATAATTACTAATCAATAAATTCCAAAAACGTATGAAAAAGATTAATTTTGCAAAGGTACTATTCCTTGCGATGGTTTCGGTATTCTCTCTTGCCGCTTGCAACGACAATGGAGAAGGTAGCGATGGTAACGGCCCTGTCGGCGGTAATACGGCAAAGCCGTACGTGATAGCGGCAACTGTAGCAGGCAGCAACAGTACGACCCCTGTTCTGCTCAATGCCTCTTCGCTCGACGAGGGGACGGTCTCTCCGCTTAACAACGGAATCGTGACCGACGAGGCCACATACTGGGTATTCAAAGGCAACGACTACCTATATGGCCTTGCATACAACCAGGGCAATGCCGGTCTTACCCGCTCATATTATATGGGAAGCGACTATTCGCTTATACAGAGGGATAAGGAGTATGCCGTTAAGCGTTTTACCACATACGGCATATACGGCAAACATATAATAACTGCTTCAACGGGCAATGGCGCTGCTGAATGGGCCGATGAGAACGGGTATATACCAAAGACATTCCTTTTCTCATACCTCGATACAGAGGCTGAGACATATACGGCAAGCCCTGCAGAAAGGGGGTACATATCTGAGAACTTCCTCGGTAATGGCGAGTATGTTACCCTGGCTGGTTTTCAGGAGCGTGACAGTAAGCTCTTCGCCGCCGCAGTTCCTATGGGATTGAGCCAGTACGGCTCTGCGGCCGAAGGCGGCAGATGGATACGTGAAGGCTACGAGGGGCTTGTGAAGACCGAGGACGGCGGCAGCAACAGCAGCTCATATAAGAAAGGCGAGCTGCAGTGGACGCAGTATCCCGACGAGTGTTGGGTAGCGATATATGACGACGCCTCATTGACAGAGCCGACTCTTATAAAGACCGATAAGATAAGCTATGCGTGCGGACGTTTTAAGAGCCAGTACTACCAAATGATTTGGGCTACAGAGAACGGCGACATATATGTCCTCTCTCCCTCTTATGCAAAGACAATGGCAAGCCCGTTGCAGCAGACGACAAAACCTGCCGGGGTGATGCGTATCAAGAGCGGCGAAGAACGGTTCGACGAGAACTACTATCTGAATGTGGAGGATTTGTCAAACGGACGTTCATTCATGCGCTCATGGTACATAGGAAGCAACAAGTTCCTGTTGCAGATGTACGATGCGCCTTTCACGGCAGGCAAGAGCGCTCCTACAGCATTGAGCCTCGCTGTGCTTGATGTAGTGAACGGAACGCTTGTCGATGTGACAGGGCTGCCTGAAACCCTTTCTGCGCTCGGAAAGGCTCCTTACATGGAGAATGGCTATGCTTACATGCCTGTGACTGTGACAGACGGCTATCCCGCAATGTATAAGATTGATGCGGCTACAGGCGAAGCGGTGAAAGGGTTGGTCGTAGAGGCTTCTGCGCTCAACGGAGTAGGCAAGCTCATGCCTTGATATAATAAATAGCTGATAGATGAAAAAGGATTTCAGAAACATTTTCAAGCAGTTGCATCTGTGGGTGTCGGTGCCGTTCGGTTTGGCAATAACGGTAATATGCTTCACTGGCGCGATGCTTGTGTTTGAAAAGGAGATTACGGCTCTATGCACCGCTGAAATAAGAAGCGTGGAGCCCAAAGGCGCGCCGTTGCCACTTGGCGTGCTTGCCGAAAAGGTCGCCTGCACGCTCCCTGACGATGTAAAGGTAACAGGCATTTCTGTGCCTGCAAGCGACGAAGAGGCCTACAAGGTTAATCTCTCTAAGCCTCGTCGTGCTGCTGTGTATGTAGACCAGTACACTGGTGAAATCAAAGGACGTTCAGAGCGTTTGCCGTTCTTCAACGTGATGTTCCGCATGCACCGTTGGCTTATGGATTCTCAGCCTAAGGACGGCGGCATATTCTGGGGCAAGATGATTGTTGGCGCAAGCACGTTGGCTTTTGTGGCGATACTCATCACGGGCCTTGTCGTATGGTTGCCAAGAAACCGCAAGTCATTGAGAAACCGCCTTAAGATTGTAGCGGCGAAAGGGTGGCAGCGTTTCTGGTACGACCTTCATGTGGCGGGCGGTTTCTACGCGTTGCTGTTGCTCCTCGCCATGTCATTGACAGGCCTTACATGGTCGTTCCAATGGTATCGCAACGGCTTTTACAATGTGTTTGGAATAGAAACGCAGCAGAATACGCAGGTCGGCGGCAAAAGTGATAATAAAAAGGATGGCAAAGGCAATGAAGCCAGAAAAGAACGCAAGGAAAAAGCTGGCAATCCATACGAATATTGGCAGGAGGCGTACGACGCGGTTATGGCAAAAGAGTCTGAGTTCAAGCAGATTACGGTTTCCGACGGCAGCATATCCGTTTCAAGAGGCGGCTTTGGCAATCAGCGTGCAAGCGACAAATATATCTTTGACAAACGCACCGGCAAGATAACAGGCTATGAGCCATACAGTGAGAATGCGCCGTCAAGCAAGATGCGGGGCTGGATATATTCAGTGCATGCCGGTACCTGGGGCGGAGTATTCACGCAGGTCCTCTATTTCCTTGCAGCGATGCTCGGAGCGACGCTCCCTCTCACAGGCTATTATCTTTGGATAAAGAGACTGCTGCGTAAGAGAAAGAGGCAGTAGCGTAATGATTTACAATCTTGAATGGACCCGAATTACTCCGGGTCCATTTTTCTGTTATCTGATTTATTGCTATCTTAGCGAAGAATTTGGCTGAAGCATGAGGTTTATTACAATTACAATGCTCTATCTCAGCTATTCAGCAACTGTCAGCACAAGATACGAGGTGCACTGAACGTTTAAGAGCATAAATGGAAAATAGTGAATTATGAAACAGAATGAAAGAGAGAATATAGGTTGGATAGACATGTTGCGTGTCGTGGCATGTTTCCTTGTTGTCTTTTCCCACAGCTGCGACCCGTTCGTCGCTCACTTCGATGCCAACCCCGACATGTTCCTCACGGGAGTGATGTACGGCAGTCTTGTCCGCCCTTGCGTACCATTGTTCGCAATGATGACGGCTGTGCTGCTGTTGCCGGTGAGGCAAGATGCTCCGTTGAGCGTTTTCTATAAGAAACGCATCGGTCGCATAATAGTGCCGCTTGTGTTCTGGTCTATTGTGTTGCCATTGATGGCGTATTGCTATTTTACGGCGGTAAACCCCTCAACAGCCAATCCGCAGCTCTCAGTCAGCGATTATACAGAAACAACCTTGCTTCAACGCCTGTATACATTCGTGTTCAACTTCAACTTTGACACGACTCCTCTGTGGTATCTGTATATGCTTATAGGCTTGTATCTGATAATGCCCATCCTTAGTAGCTGGCTCTTGCAGGCTTCACGAAGGGATATCAAGACAATGCTTTACATATGGGGCTTCACGCTCTTTCTGCCTTACATTAAAATGGCCGCTCCGCTTCTCGGGTATGCCGGCAATTACGGCCATATGGGACTATTGGGCGAGTGTGACTGGAATGTTTACGGCACGTTCTATTATGTGTCGGGCTTTATCGGCTATCTGATATTGGCTTACTACCTCAAAAAATATCCGCTCGACTGGAGCTGGAAGAAAATGGCGGCGATATGCTTGCCAATGTTCATCGCAGGCTATGCAATAACATCGGTAGGGTACATCGTGACCAATGAGTATTTCCCGGGGAACTACGCCTACCTTGAGGTGCTATGGTACTTTACAGGAATAAATGTCTTTATGATGACCTTCCCGGTCTTCGTGACAATACAGAAACTTGATGTCAAGCCACGAAAATGGCTCTCGAAGGCTGCGAGGCTAACGTTCGGCATTTATTTGTGCCACTTTACATTTACATTCCTCAGTTACGACCTCTATGACATCCCCTCTTTGCCATATACTGTCCGAATTTTGCTTGCAGCAGTAACTACTTCGGTTGTGAGCGCATGCCTTGTTTGGTTTTTGTCAAGGTTCAAGGTTACAAGAATGTTCGTCAGTTAATCACAAAGAGCCGGAAAAACTTAAGTTTTTCCGGCTCTTTGTGATTCCGAAGCGATTCGAACGCTTGACCCACGCCTTAGAAGGGCGTTGCTCTATCCAGCTGAGCTACGGAACCGACCTTTTGGGATTATGTTTCATATCCGTTTGCAAAGATAGCTTGTTTATTTGGTTGTACCAAGAGTTTCCGCTCTTTTTTTGGACTTTTTGTGCCGTAGCGCCCTTGAAGCAAGGTCCGCTTATGGGCATGGCGCTAATGCATGCAGCTCTTTCGGCCGCTTACAGTTCGTCGAAGTCGAACTCGTCGAACTCGTCGCCATAAGACTCCTCTACGAACTGGTCAAGGTCGCGACGCTCTTTCTTCGTTGGGCGGCCTGTTCCTCGCATACGGCCTGTGAAGCCGCTCATCCGGCTTATCTCAAGTATCTCGTACTGCTCCTGAGGAGTGATGTTCTCCATGAGCTCGGGAACGAGCTTGGCGCCTACACGGTTCTCTGCGCATTTAAGAACACGGAACGAGTAGGTGATGGGGGCTTTCTTTACGTTCACTACATCTCCGACACGTACGTTGTGTGCCGGCTTGGCAGTGCGCTCTCCGATGCTTATATGCCCTTTCTTGCATGCTTCTGCCGCTATGCTGCGTGTCTTGTAGATACGTACGGCCCACAGCCATTTGTCTATGCGTGCCTGTTCACTCATTCTTGTTCTCCTGTTTTCCGTTTCCTTTTTTGTTGAACTGGTTCATGGTACGTGCCAGCCCTGCGAAACAGAAGCTTTTTATAATTTCCGTGGTTGTCTCAAGCTGTTGCTCGACAATCTTCTGCTCCTCGCTGTCGAAAGCTCCGAGCACGAAGTCTACCTGGTGCCCTTTGCCAAAGTCGCTGCCTATGCCGAATCGCAGTCGTGCGTATGCCGTGCTGCCTATCGTGGCTGCTATATGCTTAAGCCCGTTGTGCCCTCCGTCGCTTCCTTGTCCTTTTAGACGCAGGGCGCCTACAGGCAATGCGAGGTCATCTACAATGACGAGAACGTTTTCAAGAGGTATTTTCTCCTGCTGCATCCAGTAACGTACGGCGTTGCCGCTCAGGTTCATGTATGTGGACGGCTTTAGCAGAATAAGCTTGCGGCCTCGTACCGACGCTTCAGCGACATAGCCGTAGCGCTTGTCTTGAAAAATAGTATTGGACGCTTTTGCAAAAGCGTCCAATACTGTAAATCCTATGTTGTGGCGGGTTCCTTCGTACTCTCGTCCGATATTGCCCAGCCCGACAATCAGATATTTCATGTTTCAGCGAATTACTTCTTAGCCGCTGCCGCTGCCGCTGCAGATGCACGTGTAGTCTTAACTGAACATACGAGAGACTCTTTTACTGTTACGAGCTCAAGACCCTCGTAAGAGAGGTCACCAACCTTTATAGACTTGCCAAGGCCGAGTGATGTTACGTCTACTGTCAAAATCTCAGGGATGGCGTTGTAGATAGCCTTAACCTTGAGGTAGCGCTGTATCTGAACGAGCTTACCGCCGGCACGTACACCGTCTGCAAGACCTTCGAGCTTGACAGGAACAGCCATAACGATGGGCTTCTCCTCTGTTACCTGATAGAAATCAACGTGGAGGATAGTGTCCTTAACGGGGTGGAACTGGATGTCCTTCATGATAGCCTTTACTGTAGTGCCGTCGATTGTGAGCTCTACAATGTGGATGTCCGGTGTGTAAACGAGCTTGCGAAGGCTTTCTGTTGTTACGCTGAACGCCTTAGCTTCTTTTTCTACTCCATAAAGATTGCAAGGCACGAGACCTGCGTTGCGAAGCGCATTGGTGGCTTTCTTGCCTACCTCGGTTCTGCTTGAACCGCTGATGCTGATTGTTTTCATTTTTTTAATGTGTTACTCTAAATTAAGAATGTTAATTTGCTTAATTCGCCATCACACGATGTCTTTAAAGCGGGTGCAAAGATACATGTTTTGTTTTGAATATGCAACAGTTGCCCGTTATTTGATGTAAATCTTTTTAACGGCTTTGTCTGTCTTTACAATGTAGAGGCCGGGCCGGCCGATGACCACCGAGCGTGTTCCGTCCGCTACGGTCTGACCGCATGCATTGAATACGCTGATGTCGCCTTCCGCCAATACTCTGTTGCCGTCTACCGTAATGCCTTCTGCTGAAATATCCTTTACCGAAGTTGGGTTGTTTTCCGGCCATTTGTACCTGCCGTTGCTGTAATACAACGTGTAGACATCGCTTTCGTTGCCTTGAGCGTCTGTTCTGTACGCTTTCTTGAGGTAGTCGCATTCATCGTTGAGGTACTCGAAATGCTCTTTGCCGCCATTGTCGCTTTCAATGGTTATGAGACGTGCCATCTCGTCGAATGAATACGTGGTGTATTGCGGTGCCCCTACGGGTTCCATTCTCATGGTCTTGCCGTTTAGAGTGTATTTGCAGCCTTCGGTAATTGTCTGCCCTTTGTCATTCTCGTAGTGCTTGTAATAGTAGGGTTGGCTGTGCTCCATTATCCAGCACTCCTGTTCTGCGTCCCATAATGCCATTGTCATCTCAACGGCCATAGCATATTCGCCTCTGTAGAATCTGTTGAATCCTCCTTGCGGGAACTCATAGTTATAGAGCGGGTAATCGTAGCGGTAATGTCCGTTCCCTGACCAGCTTATATGTATCATGCCATTGATTATTTTTTTCTCATAGCTGTCGTTCTCCTCGTCGTATATCTCCTTGATAAGGATTTCTCCTTTGTATACCCAGTCTCCGTCCTCAATGAAGATTTCGTTGTATCCGACTTCGTATTCGGCGGTGCGGGCTGCTGTTTCGTTGTCTTTGCCAATTTCGTAATCCGTGTCGCCTGCGCTTGCGTTGTACTCCTCGTCAATTTCCCATAGGCTGTCGATGCTCTCTATTTCCGATATGTCAAAGCTGTACTCGCTTATTACATATTTTATCTTTTCTCCGTTCTCGCCGGTTTCGTATTTCCAGCCTCTTAGATAATCCTCTCCGGCATTGTAAGTGACGCTGTAATAGCAGTATGCGTCGAACAGGTCGTCATCCAAGGTGATTTGGTGGTTGCCGTTCTCGCAGTTTTCGTATGAAATTATGCAGTCGGTGAATTTGTATTCCTCGTAATCGTACAGTTCCGTTTTTCCTGTATATTCATCATATTCGTACTCTTTTATAATGACGGGGTTTCCTAATATGTCATATACAATCTCTTCACGCAGTACCAATTCGGGAACGTCCGTCTTTTCGCTATAGAATTTTTCGGTACGTGTCTCGGCGGTATATGTAATGTCTACACGTGTAACCTCCTTGTCCTTCTTGCCTTCCTCGCTGAAACAGTATTCCGAGAATCTTGTGCAACGGCCTGTGTCGTCGAATGTGTATTCCGCAAGAAGGGAAACATCCACGTCGTTGTCGAATATCCATTTGCCCTCCTCGTTATAGTATGTCATTGTAGATACGAGATAGCCGTGCTCGTCGTATTCATAATATGTACGCTCGGTGTCGGAAAGGATGCTGTCGAGCAGTATCACGTCCATTTCTCCCTGCGGACGGACTGTTCTCAAAACCGGAGATTTTGATATTTTTGCGAAGATGTTCTGCGCTGCCGTTGTTGCCGGCAGAAGCATGCAAACCGTGGCAAATGCAGTAAATAAAAATCCGAAGTAATTCTTTTTCATGGCTTTATGATTTATTGTGTTATATGTCCATAATATCATAAGTGAGATGGGGATATCCTCATCTCACTTATGTCGCTTATGTTTTCTTTTAGAATTCAATGTCGATGCTTAGATTTTTGTCATCGTTCTCAGCCTCGGGCTGTTCGTCGTACGGTGACTTGTATTCGCCCTGTTCGGCAATGACGAAGTTTATGGCTTCGTTAAGGCTGTTGGCGAACTTGGCGAAGTCCTCTCGGTAAAGGAAAATCTTGTGCTTTTCAAATGTCACGTTGGCGTTCTCGCCCTCGCCCGAAACAATCTTCTTGCTTTCGGTTATTGAAAGATACATCTCCTCTTTCCTGTTTTTCTTTACATCGATATAGTATATTCTTTTTCCGGCCTTTATTGCCTGAGAAAATACTATCTCCTTCTCGTTCTCGTTCATGCCGCTCTTTCTGTTGTCTTCCATTGTAAAATTAATTAATTAAAAGCAAGCCGCTGTCTCTTTTTCGTTGCTGACTTAGTGCAAATATGATTAAAATATTTTAAAAAGCAATAAAATGTTTCGGAAAAATCGATTTTTCTTTCAAAATGTATTCTGTTTGCGGTTTTTTCTTCCAAATTTAACTATTGTCGGAACATTCGCAGGCATGGGATGTTATTATTTATATTTCTTAATTTATATTATGAATGTGGAAAATGGCAAAATAAAGTCTATTTTTTGCTTGTCAGTGTCACGATAAAATGCGAACTTTGCAAGCAAATCAGAAAAAGCGTTTTATGATTAATAGAGTTCTTATCCGTCTGAAGGTTGTGCAGATAGTGTACGCATACTACAAGAATAGCGGCAAAAGCCTTAAAGCAGCCGAGGACGAAGTGTTTTTCAGCCTTTCTAAGGCGTATGACCTATACAACTACATGTTGTTGTTGATGGTGGGTGTTACGCATTATGCAGCCGACCGCATATCGTTCTCAAGCATGAAGGTGCGTCCGACCGAAAGCGACATCAACCCTAATCTCAAGTTCGTGAACAACCGCTTCATCGCTCAGCTCGAAAATAATGAGCAACTGACGAAGTTCTCTGAAAAGAGCAAGCTCAACTGGGTGGACAATTCCGACTTCCTTCGCCGTTTGCTCGACAAGATAGAGGAGAGCGATATATACAAGGAGTATATGGCTTCAGAGACATCTTCATACGAAGAGGACAAGGAACTGTGGCGTAAGACATACAAGAACTTCGTGCTCGAAAATGAGGAGCTCGATTCTTTGCTCGAGGATATAAGCCTTTATTGGAACGACGACAAGTTCATTGTCGATACTTTCGTACTCAAGACAATCAAGCGTTTCTCAGAAAAGGAGGGCGGCCAGCAGCTGCTTCCCGAATATAAGGATGTCGCTGACATGGAGTTCGCTCGCAGCCTCTTCAGAAACGCCGTGACGAATGCCGAGCTCTATCGTGAAATGATGAGCGATAGCTCAAAGAACTGGGATATGTCACGCTTGGCGTTCATGGATGTCGTAATTATGCAGGTGGCTCTTGCCGAGGCGATGACGTTCGATGACATACCGCTTTCCGTGACTCTCAATGAGTATGTCGAGATTGCGAAGCACTATAGCACAGCAAAGAGCGGCTCGTTCGTGAACGGCCTGCTCGACACCATTACCAAGAAATTGTGTAAAGAGGGAAGAATAAACAAGTAATAACAAATAAATATAACAGACTATGGAATTTTTGAATGCAGCTGCTCCAAGCGGCGTGGCGGGTTTCCTCTCAAGCCCCTTGTTCATGTTCGTGATTATCATTGCTATAATGTACTTTATGATGATACGCCCTCAGCGTAAGCGTCAAAAGGAAATCGATAACTTCCGTCGCGGCTTGCAGGTAGGCCAGGAGGTTATAACAAGCGGTGGCATCTACGGCAAGGTAAAGCAGATTGACGGCAACGTCGTTGTTCTTGAGATTGCTCACAACGTGAACGTGCGTGTAGATATCTCTGTTGTTTTTGCTAATCCTAATGCTATTCAGCAGGAGGGTAAGTAACTAACTCCCTGTCCTGGTGAAGAATTTCTTTAAAAAAATAAAGGAAAACAATTTATTGCCTTTCCTTTTCTTTGTATTGGTCTCGTGTTGTCTTTGGCTGCTTCAGGTGCTTAACGAAGATTACGAGACCGATATTCCTTTTACTGTCTCAATACTCAACCTGCCCGACAATATCGAGCTCGTCAATGAAGACGATATCGAGGTTGTCGTGAGACTGAGCGACAAGGGTAGGGTGCTGTATGGCTATACTCTGGGCAAGAATCCTGTTCTCAAAGTCGATTTCTCCGAGTTCAAGCACCGTGGCGGAACATTGTCCTTGCCGGTTTCTGTACTTAAAAAACAGGTAAACGCTCTTGTTGCGAACACGACATCAGTTGTGCAGTATCATGAGGATACCCTTCACGTTAAGGTCAAGCAGAACCGGAAGCTCTTGCCGGTTAAGCTGAACGGAAAGATTGACGCCGCCGACCATTACGAGATAACGGCGATAACCATTGAACCGTACGATGTCATGGTCTCGGCAATGCCCGATAAGCTTGAGACTATGGATTGCGTGGAGACGGAATATGTTGTCAAAAAGTACCTGAAGAGCGATAAGGTATATGCCGTGAAGGTGGCGTCAAGCGACTTTATGAGCATCGAGCCCTCTGTCGTCAATGTCAGGGTCTCCGTGTCGCCGCTTAAGGTGAAGAAGGTGCGTGTTCCGATTACGCAAGCGAATTTCCCTCAGCCGCTCTATGCCATGTGGCTGCCTAATGAGGCGGAACTCACGTTCGAGGTCTCCGAGGCCAACTATGAGCTTGTCGGGCCGAGCGACTTCATGGTGCAGCTCGACTACAAGGATATCATAAACAATGTAGGCGGCTATGCTCCGATAAAGCTCGTTACAGCAACGCCGCTCGTGAAGAACGTGCAGCTTAAGCCGTCACGCATTTTTATCCCTTCTGCCCTATGAGAAATGTCGTTAAGCTTGCGATAACGGGAGGCATCGGCAGCGGCAAGAGCGTCGTGTCTCGTATGATGAACGTGCTTGGCGTTCCTGTATACGACTGCGACGCCAACGCTAAAAGGCTGATGGTCGAAGATGCCGCCCTTGTGAGGGGGCTGAAGAGAATGTTCGGCGAGGAGTGCTATAATGAGGACGGTACGCTTGACCGTGAATTCATTGCGTCACGAATCTTTACTCATAGTGATAACATAAAACGCATAAACGCCCTTGTTCATCCGGCTGTGAAGCGCGACTTCGAGCTTTGGGCGTCAAGACAGAAGGGCGGCCTTGTAGCTGTCGAAACGGCTATTCTTTACGAGTCGGGCATGGTCGATGCCGTAGACAAGGTGCTTGTGGTGTGGGCAGGCAAAGAGACTGCGATAAACCGTACCATGAAGCGGAGTGGCATGAGCCGTACGCAGGTAGAAAGCAGAATGAGTAACCAGATGAGCGTCGATGAGCTTCTTCTGCTCTCTGACTATTCGATATATAACGATGGCGACGAGCCTGTAATGCCTCAGGTCATCGAGCTTGTCGAACAGTTAAAAAATATTTCAAATTTTGAAGTGTCGAATTGAACGCATAACTTCGCAAAGAGTAAATACGAATAAATAATAACACAAATACTATAATTTATGTTCGAAAGAGTTCTTACAATATCGGGCAAGCCCGGTCTTTACCGCCTTGTTTCAAGCGGTCGTAACATGTTCATTGTTGAAATGGTCGATTCTTCCAAGAAGCGTCTTCCTGTGCATAACACCGATAAGGTTGTCATGCTTGACGATATCGCAATATACACCGACACCGAAGAGGTTCCTTTGCGTGAGGTATTTGCGAAAATCCATGAAAAGGAGAACGGCGTCCTGCCGCTTGACCTCAAGATGGCTACTCCCGAAGAGATGGTGGAGTATTTCGAGGGCATAATGCCCGACTATGACAGAGAGCGCGTGTATCTCACTCATATAAAGAAGATGTTCGCATGGTACAACATCCTTGTGTCTAACGGCATTGTGGATTTCACGGCTGAGGAGGAAAGTACCGAAGAGTAATCCGATTATCGCTATGAAAAAGTACATTCTTGTTATATCATTGTTCTTTGCTTTCGCAATTAACTCCAATGCTCAGTCTTGGAAGAGCATGTTGGGCAAAGTTGCCAACAAGGTTACCGAAGAGGTCGCTTCCAACGAAAAGGTCGGCGACAATATTCTGACTAACGTCCTCGGCAATCTTATCGGTCAGTCCGTACCGTTCTCTAAGGCTCTTATCGAGGGTACGTGGAACTATGAAGGCGTAGCTTGCGTCCTTGAGAGCGAGAACGCTCTTTCCGACATTGGCGGAACCGTGGTTACATCTCAGATTGAGGAGAAGCTTGACGGCTATCTTGCCAAAATGGGCATAAAGGAGGGTACATGCTCGTTTACTTTCATGGAGAACGACTCTTGCAGCTTTACGGTGAACGGTCGTGATATCAAAGGCGTTTATAAGCTTGACGAAAAAGAGAAGAAGATTGATTTCAGCTTTTTGCGAGGCAACCTGAACATGCACTCTTTCCTCTCATATAATGTCAAGGACATCAATATCGTATTCGAAGCCGACAAGTTGCTTGAGTTGGTAAAAAAAGTCTCTTCAACAGTATCGGACAATACTTCGGCTTTGAGCGGCATCGCTTCATCGTCAAAGCTCAGCGGTGTAGGCGCTACATTGTCTGCAATGTCCGGGCTGCTTGAGAACTATGACGGCATGATGCTTGGCATGAAGCTTAAGAAGTGACACGCTGTTGCATATACAATAAGGAGAGGCAGCCCGCAAGGACTACCTTTCATCGGCGGTGAAATACTATTCACCGCCGATTTTCTTGATATACATTGCATTAGGTTGTTGCGTTGTGAAACGATTTTTTGTGCAAAAATGGTTTAAGCGTTGATTTTACCCTTTTGCGTGTAGTCTTCTATGTAGTATAAATTAAGTATAATTAAGATATAATATGCTAAATTCTTTGGAGGTCTAAAAAGTCGGACATATATTTGCATTGCGTAAAAATAATCAACTCACTGCGTAAAATGTAATGTTATGTATAAAAGAGCTGAATATCAGAAAATTAAATCAAGGCTTGAAGAAGAAAGAACGTTTA
>JAFTRV010000042.1 GCA_017462065.1 Bacteroidaceae bacterium | reverse complement strand
TTCGTTCAACAATTTTATCGCAAATGCGTTGAGTGCCATTGCTGCATATTGTTTCTTTGAAAAGAAACCCGCCATTGACGTGGAATTCATCAATGACGGGCAACTATCTCTGTTCTAAAATTATATCGAACTCACGTTATTATAGTACGTAAAGTAGGCTCTTATTAATAAAAAGCGACCCGCCAGCAGTTCTACGGGATGCTGACGGGTTCTGTTATCATTTACTCGGCACAAAACCGATAATCATCATATTTACGATACAAATGAAATGCGTTTTATCTCTAATAACAAATATTTGCAGAAATATCTTAAAAGAATCATGCTTTTTCACTCTAAATCCTTAGGACTTCATCGAGTCTCCTACGCTTCTGAGCCTGCTCATTACTCGACAAGCACAGAATCTATCGTAAACTCCTCTATGTCTCCTTTGTTATGCTTGCGGAACAGCTCTTCGGTGTCTTTGATGAAGAGCTCGAGTTTCTGCTGCGCTTTTCCGTTTTTCTTGAACTTTGTCGTGCGTGCGGGCAATATCGTGAAATCCCTTCTGCTCGTGTGGCTTTTGGGGGCTATCCAGGTAAGCAGGTACTTCAATGACGACACACGTGTGTAGTTCAGCACCTTTCTGAGGTTCATCCTGATTATGACGCCGCCGTCGGTGCCTCTCAGCGACATGTTAGACACGAGGTTGCCGGTGGAATACGCTACGGCATGCTTGTCGGGGCTGTTGCGGTCGTCTCTTATCTCAATGGGCTGCACCACATGCGGGTGGTTGCCTATAATATGGTCCACGCCCTGGTCTATGAGCCATGCGCTCAGCTCTCTTATATTCTGCGGGGGTATCTTTACGTACTCGTTGCCCCAGTGCATGCAGGCGATGATTGCGTCGGCCCCTTTGCTCTTGGCCTTTGCGATGTCCTTTATTATTGTAGGCTTGTCGATGAGGTTTACAATCATGGGCTTGGGAACGCTGTTGCCGTTAGTGCTGTAGGTGTAGTTGAGAATGGCGACCTTTATGCCCCCTCGCTCAATTATCAGCGGATAGCGTTCGTTGCGTTCCTCGATATTGCGATATACTCCGCAGTGGGCGACGCCTAACGAGTCGAGCAGGTCGAGCGTGTATCTCGCTCCTTTGGCTCCCTTGTCGAAGCAATGGTTATTGGCGAAGAGTATCACATTGAAGCCGGCATCGACCATTGCATGCAGGAAGCTGTCGGGAGCGCAGAATGTGGGGTATCCGCTGAAGCCGCTGCTGTAGATGGGCGTTTCGAGGTTCGCCACGGCGATATCCGCCTCTTTGACGGCGCCGGAGATGTGGCGGTACCAATTAGAATAGCTGTATTTGCCGTCCTTGCCTTTTGCCTCGTCGAGCTGCAGCTTGTGCTGCATTGCGTCGCCGGCAAATATGAGACTGGCATTCTGGAACAGGGTGCCTATCTCTTGTGCCGCCGCCGTAAATGGCATCGCACAACAGAGCAGTAGTATTATGATTGCTCTTGCCCTCACAAGGTGTTATTTGTATATCTCACGCTTGCCTGCAAGCAGCGTGTTCTTCATGAGCGAAACGATAGTCATGGGCCCTACGCCGCCCGGGACAGGGGTGATGTACGAGCATTTGGGCGCCACATTCTCGAAATCGACATCTCCGCAAAGACGGAATCCCGACTTGCGTGTAGCGTCGGGGACTCTTGTCGTGCCCACGTCAATTATCACCGCTCCCTCCTTTACCATGTCGGCCTTGACAAAATAGGGCTGTCCGAGAGCCGCTATTATAATATCGGCCCTGCGGCACTCCTCTGCGATATTCTCGGTGTGGCTGTGGCATACGGTGACTGTGGCGTCGCCGGGACGGCTCTTCTGCATCATGAGGCTTGCCATAGGCTTGCCGACGATGTTGCTGCGGCCCAGGACAACGCATCGCTTGCCTTTTGTCTCTATGTCGTAACGTGCAAGCAGCTCCATTATGCCGTTAGGAGTGGCTGAAAGGAAACAGGGGAGGCCAATGGAGAGACGTCCCGCATTGACGGGGTGAAAGCCGTCCACATCCTTGCGGTAGTCGATAGCCTCTGTGACTTTCTGCTCGTCGATGTGCTTAGGGAGCGGCAGCTGGACGATGAAGCCGTCGATGTCGGCGTCGTTGTTCAGCTCCTCGATTTTCTTGAGCAGCTCCTCTTCTGTCACGTCGGCCTCGTAGCGTATGAGCGTAGAGCCGAACCCGCACTCTTCGCATGCCTTGACCTTGCTTGCGACGTATGTCTCGCTGCCGCCGTCGTGGCCCACGAGAATCGCAGCCAAATGAGGGCGCTTGCCTCCATTGGCAATAATCTTTTCAACCTCTTCGGCAATCTCTCTCTTTATCTGCGCCGCTACGGCTTTTCCGTCAATAAGCTGCATGTTGTCAAGGTTTTATGTGAATGATATATTGTTCCTTAGCGTCTGAACTTAGGCATCATGCCCATCATATTGCCCATTTTGCCGCCGGCAACGCTCTTCATGGTCTTGCGTATCTGCTCGAACTGCTTCATGAGGCGGTTCACCTCCTGAAGGGTTGTTCCGCTGCCTCGAGCGATGCGTTCCTTGCGTGAGTTGTTGATGATGTCCGGGTTCGCTCGCTCCTTAGGAGTCATTGAGCGAATTATGGCTTCAACGCCCTTGAATGCGTTGTCGTCTATGTCAAGGTCCTTTACGGCTTTTCCGAGTCCCGGTATCATTGCCATAAGGTCCTTTATGTTGCCCATCTTCTTTATCTGCTCAATCTGATTCAGGAAGTCGTTGAAGTCGAATTGGTTGCGTGCGAGCTTGCGTTGCAGCTTCTTCGCCTCCTCTTCGTCGAACTGCTCCTGGGCACGTTCCACGAGCGAAACAACGTCGCCCATGCCCAATATGCGGTCTGCCATGCGGTTGGGGTGGAACTGGTCGATAGCCTCCATCTTCTCGCCCGTACCGATGAACTTGATAGGCTTCGTGACGACGGTACGTATTGAGAGTGCGGCTCCGCCACGGGTATCGCCGTCGAGCTTGGTAAGGATGACGCCGGTGAAGTCGAGACGGTCGTTGAACTCCTTAGCCGTGTTCACGGCGTCCTGTCCGGTCAT
The DNA here is from genome assembly GCA_017462065.1 of Bacteroidaceae bacterium. Taxonomy (GTDB): domain Bacteria; phylum Bacteroidota; class Bacteroidia; order Bacteroidales; family Bacteroidaceae; genus HGM04593. Next base: position 3,774 of record JAFTRV010000042.1, on the reverse strand, counting down.
CGAATCGACGACGAAAAGTGTCTCTGTTGGGTTTACGGCCTCTTTGATAGCCGCAATCTCGTTCATCATCTCCTCGTCTACGGCAAGACGGCCGGCGGTATCGATGATGACAAGGTTGTAACCTTTTTGCTTGGCCTCTTTGATAGCGTTGAGAGCAATCTGCACAGGGTCCTTGCTCTCGGGCTCGCTGTATACAGGTATCTCAATCTGTTCGCCGAGCACCTTCAGCTGGTCGATAGCCGCAGGACGGTAAACGTCGCACGCCACAAGCAACGGGTTGCGGTTCTTCTTTTTCTTCAGGTAGTTGGCCAGCTTTGAAGAGAATGTCGTCTTACCGCTACCCTGAAGACCCGACATTAGAATTACCGCAGGGTGCCCCTCGTAGTTTATCTCCGCTGTGTCGCCGCCCATGAGAGCCGTGAGCTCGTCATGAACAATCTTTATCATCAGCTGGCTCGGATGAATCGATGTCAGCACGTTCTGGCCTATAGCCTTGTTCTTTACGGTGTCGGTGAATGTCTTTGCGACCTTGTAGTTCACGTCGGCGTCGATAAGCGCCTTGCGTACATCCTTGAGGGTCTCGGCAACATTGACTTCGGTAATGCGTCCCTCACCCTTAAGTATCTTGAATGAGCGTTCAAGACGCTCGCTTAAGTTTTCAAACATCTCTTATATATATTATTTTAGTTATTTTTCAATGCTTATAATGCCTCCAGTAGCTGTGTCGAACAATATCCTGGCGTTCGCCTTCTTGCCAAGCAGGTCTCTTGACAGCATCTCGGTCGCTCCGAACTGGGCGACTGATATCTCGCCATCGAATAGCTTGCGGCTTCTTGTGGATAGCTGCAGGCTTGCCTTGCCCGGTATGTTGTAGCGTACTCCCTCCTTCTTGGCTGCTTTTTTCTTTTCAGCCTCTTCGGGCGCGGGTATGTAGACCGTTTTGAGGTCACGCAACGTGCAGTATACCGGCTCGCCTGCAAGGTCGTCTTTCTCCACGAAGCCGAGCTTGCGGGAGAAACGGAAAATTATCTCTTTGTCCATGTTCTTGCCGGCCTCGGGCTCAATGAGGTATCGCTCACTGTAATAGACTGTATCGGTACGGCCTGTAAAGAGTTCCGTGAGAGCCCTCTCCTGCTCGTCAAGCTCCTTGAGTATGAGCTGCATGGAGACGCCGTCGTGAGGCATGTTGTCGGCTTCTCCTCGAGTTATCGCAAACTTGCTTTCCCTTATAGTGTAAATCTCTTTTGCGGCAAGTTCGGCAAGCTTAGCCGTTGATGTAGCCTGCAGCATCTCCTCGGTAAAATAGCGTGTAGCGTCGGCTTTCTCTCTTCGGCTTGCGGCAGCAGGCATTTCCTGCGCCTTCTCCTCGTTGCCGCTTATGTTTATTCCCTCAATGATGCCTCCCTCGGCGAGCTTTACGTTGCATGCCGAATTGTTGCTGAACTTTATCGTGAAGCTCTTTTCCGCATTGGGCTTGCCATTTGTCGCAACGGACGCGCCTGTTATCTCCCAATAGCTATTGGCGCTTGTTATGGCGTTGTCTATGCGAAGATACCTTTCGGCATATCTGTTGAACTCGCCGGGAGTGCGTGATATGCAGGCGGCATCGACGGTTATCTCAATTCTTGTGTCAGGCAGGCAATATGTGACGCCTTCGTATGTCCCTGTAAAGAACGATAACACGTTGCTCTGCGCAAAGAGCGATGTCGCGGCCAGCGTTGTCAAAAAGAGGAAAATCTTTCTCATAATGTTGCGATTAACTGTTCCGTGCAGGGCACAGAATATCTAATTAGCTGCGAAGATAGTAAATTGTTTTCTAATTTCGTCGAAAAAACCGTTATAGTTATTTAAATAGGTATAATGCAGAGCCAATGGGGGGTGACTTTTGGGTCGCCCTCCACCGCAATGAACTGCAATATATAATGTACGAAAGTTTCTTCAGAATGAATATAAGTCCTCGCCGCCGTTTTCATATTGTTTCAGCAAGGGAAGAAGGACTTTCTTAACCACCTCGTCGTTCAGGCGGTGCTCGCCGTTGAATATCATGCTGCGCTCAGCGCCATAGAGCGACGCAAAAAGCGATTGGAAATTAACGACAGGGTCCTTATCGCCGAACAGAGCCGTGACAAGCCGCCTCTCGTCCTCGTTCACGCCGCAGAACTGCTCCTTTTCCATCAACTTGAAACGCTCTACCACAGCCTTGTCTATGCGAAACTCGACCGCTCCGTCCTTGCGTTTAGAGGTATATCTGTTACGCCCCATCTTGCCGAAGAGCAAGGAACGCGACATCTCGAACGAAGGGTTTACTATTATGCGGGGAACACCCCACAGCTGCTGCGCATACATTCCGCCCATAGAGGTGCCGACAAGCACGTCCGGGGCCTCTTTCGCCACAGTCTCACGCAACAGTTCAAGAGCCTCGAAAGGGTCTACAGGCAGGTCGGGGGCTATAACGCTCCAGGCATCAAGATTGCGGCGAAGGGTCATCACCGTGCCGGAACTCCCCGAAGAGGCGAAACCGTGAACATATAACAGTTTGTATTTTCTTTCCATAAAGGCCGCAGCTGATTACTCGAAATACAACGATAGGGTTATCATCTTGCTCGACACACGGTCTACCGACTGCGTGAACTTGATATAGTTGGCATCGAGCAGGTCGTTACGCTCTTTCTGAAGAACGTTCAGCGGGCTGAACGAGAACTTCAGTTCCGGTATCAGCTTGAAGAAGGGAAGATAGAAGTCGCATCCGAAGCCAACCTCTATCATTGTATCAAACCTCCTCACAAGAAGCTGCTGTTGCTTTTTGACAGTAAGATTGACCATTGGGCTTACGCCTACGGTAACGTAAGGGCGATAGTTGTTGAAACGCTCCGCCGCACACTTCACATGCAGAGGGACTGCTATGTAAGTAGTTCTTATCTGCTGCTTCGACCGCTCGCCGCTCCCTTGCTCACGAAACACGAGGTTGTTCTGGCCGAAGTGCATGGTAGGCAGCAGACGCAACGAGAAATAGCTGTTCAGACGCAGGTCGGCAAGCACGCCCACAGAGAAGCCCGGGCTGTAGTTTGCCACATCGGCATACCATTCCTCGCCGTTATCGGTAACGAAGCCGTTGTTCACGAACTCGATGTCCTGCACGTGAGTACCCACAAAAAAGCCATAGTGCAGACGCCTGTAGTCAATGTAAGGCTTATTCTGCACCTTTCGTTCCTGCGCCATTGCCGACAACGGCAACAGCAACAAAAGCAATATATACAACAGCTTTTTTGTCATTCCTAATTATAACGTAAGCAAAAACAACTTATTGCAGACAGAGCAAAAAAAACAGGTAAAAAAACAGAGAGTGTAAAAATATGTTAAATAACAAAACTACTGCTTGCTTATATCCAAAAAGCACTATCTTCGTAGCGGATAATACAAACTTTAAAAACTAATATTATGGCTTACGTAATTTCAGATGACTGCGTTGCTTGCGGTACATGTATCGACGAGTGTCCTCAGGGTGCTATTTCTGAGGGTGAGAAGTATTCAATCAACCCCGACATGTGCATCGACTGCGGCAGTTGTGCAAGTGTTTGTCCTTCTGAGGCTATCCACGAGGGATAATCAAAGTCTTAAACAAGCATCAAGAGGGTGACCCAAAAGTCACCCTCTTGTCGTCGGGGGTGAATAAAAAGCAAAGTTCAAGGCTTGTGCAGGCTTCAAAACCGCAGTTTACTTGGCGTAAATGAGGATTTTGAAGGCAAACGTAACACAGAAATTTACTTTTTAGTC
>JAFTRV010000041.1 GCA_017462065.1 Bacteroidaceae bacterium | reverse complement strand
TCAGGCTAAAAATCCGCCTCCGGAACCCACGCTATTTGATTAGAGGGGGCTTGGATTGGAAAAAAAGTACTCGACCGTTGTTATAACAGCAGCCGAGCACATTATTGTTAGGTTTAACGGTTTTTATCGGACACCAATAATTTTTTACAGCAACTTAGCGAACAGCTCTATTGCCTGGTATTCCGGCAGGCCTATCTTGTTGAATAGCGCGGCGGTACCCTGCGTACGCTCTTCGGCACGCTGCCAGAACTCGCGAGCGTCCTCGCCCGGGAACGGAACGATATCCTTCTGCGAGAGGTGACGGAAGATAGCGTGACGCTTGCGGATAAGCTCTTCGGGGCTGAGAGGCACCGCCATGTCGGCTACTGCAAGGTCCCACTCCTGCCATGCGCCACGGTAGAGCCATATATGGCACTCTTTCGCCCAGTCCTCGTCCTTTACCTCCTCGAAGGCACGAAGCACGGCCTCGATACATACACGGTGAGTGCCGTGAGGGTCGGTCAAGTCACCGGCGGCGTATATCTGGTGCGGCCTTACCTCACGCATCAGCTTCTTTACAATCTCAATATCGTCGTCGCTCAGCTGCCCCTTCTTTATGCCGCCGGTCTCATAGAACGGCAGATTAAGGAAGTGAGCGTTAGTGCGGTCGTTAAGTCCAATAGAGCGGCAAGCGGCACGTGCCTCTGCACGGCGGATAGCGCCTTTGAGGTCGAGCAGCTTGCGCGGCTCGGGCTCGCCCACCCTCTTGTTGGCGATAATCTCACGTATCTCGTCGAATGCGTCGCCGAAGCCCATCTCTTTCGCAGTGTCGATGTTCTGCAGAACGACATCGTCGTAGACAGCCACGTTGCCCGATGTCTGGTATGCTACATGCACGTCGTGTCCATGCTCGATAAGACGGTTGAACGTACCGCCCATTGAGATAACGTCATCGTCGGGGTGCGGAGAGAATATTATCACCCTCTTGGGGAACGGAGTCGATGGCACAGGACGAGTAGTGTCGTCGGCATTAGGCTTGCCGCCGGGCCAGCCTGATATTATATGCTGTATCTCGTTGAATACACGGATATTTATCTTGTCATAAGTATCGACACGCTCCAAGAGGTCGGACAGAGAGTTCTTTATGTAATCCTGGTGAGTAAGCTTCAGTATTGGCTTGTCCACAGTCTGGCACAGCCAAATAACAGCCTTGCGGATAAGCTTGTCGCTCCACTCCTGAGGAGGCGCTATGAGCCATGGCTCCTTGACACGTGTCAGCTCCTGAGCGGCTGCCTCATCGATGATGACCTGTATGTCGTCATGCGCCTGAATGCATGTAACGGGATATTCGTCGTTCACCTCGCCCTCTATCATGTCACGCGCAATCCTTGCCTTGTCCTCGCCCCACATCATCAGCACAATCTTCTTTGCGCTGTTGATAGTCTCCATACCCATTGTGATAGCCATCTTGGGCACCTCGTTAGGGTTAGAGAAGAACTTGTCCTGGTTCTTGCGCGAGTTGTAGCTCAACTGCACAAGGCGAGTCGTCGAGTGAGCGTAGCTTCCCGGCTCGTTGAAGCCTACCTGACCAAGCTCGCCCACGCCCATAATCATAAGGTCTACCTTGCCGTTCACCTGCTTTTCGTACAGCTTGCAGTACTCGTTCACGTTCTCCTTAGCTACCGTGCCGTCGGGGAAATGAACATTCGCTGGGTTGATGTCGATGAACTTCAGGAAATCCTCGTACACTCTGTGATTGCGGCTCTGCGGAGAGTCGGGGGCCATTGGATAGAACTCGTCAAGGCTGTATACCACCACGTTGGCGAAGCTTACCTCGCCTGCCTTGTGACGATTGACGAGTTCGGTATAAAGGCCAAGCGGGGTGCGTCCCGTAGAGAGTCCGAGCACGAACGGCTTCTCTCCCTTGTGCGACTTAATCGCATTAACGACTATATCCGCCGCTACATCGACGCCCTGCTTTTCGGTAGGGCATATCTTTGTAGGCACTTTCTCGAACTTGCATATGCTCTCTATTGATGCTGTTATCGGCAGCTCGCCGATTTTAGGTAAAACAAATTTTGGATTCATAATTATTGGTTAGTTTTTTGTTATTCAGATTAAAATTCTCACATATATGGTTTTTATAATCTCATTCTAAATTATTCTCTTTTCCATGACATCACTCCCGAAGCCGGCTCGCCCTTCTCTATCAGAGTCTTCATATAGCGCATGTAAGGGTCGGTGTGGCGGAAGAACATCTTATATCCCTCGCACAGGACATTCATGTACGGCTCGCCGTTTCTGGCATAGGCGAACCTGTGCTTAGGGCACTCGCCGTGACAGAGGAAGTAGTAGTTGCACCTCTTGCACTCCAATGGCAAAGCGTCACGCTTGTCACGGCCGAAGCTCTGCTGCTCACTGCTGCGGTACATATCAACAAGCTCGTTTTCCTGAATGTTTCCCAAACGGTATTCGGGATAGACAAAATGGTCGCACGAATAGACATCGCCGTTATGCTCCACGACAAGACCGTCGCCGCATACCTCGGCGAAAGCGCACAACGATGGCGGCACGCCGCACCAGTTGCCCAACGTAACATCGAAGAGCTGCACGAAGCGATTGCCCACGTCGTACTTCACCCATTCGTCAAAGACATCGCACATGAACTCTCCGTAGCCTTTAGCCGATACGGACCAGGGAGCCTCAACGGCATCCTCGTCGTCCGGAGACACTATAAGCGGACGTTTTCCGGGACGCATCCTCACATACTCCACCACGGGCAGGAACTGAAGATAAGGGTTTATTGAGCACAGGAACTTGTAGACCTCCTTGCCTCGCCCCACGCTGCGAGCATTGACCGTAGCAAGGATATTGAACTCCACTCCATGCTTAGAGAAGAGCTCGGCCGCCCGCATCACCCTTGCGAACGTGGGCGCTCCGCCGCAGTCACGCCGGAACGCATCGTGAATATCCTCCGGGCCGTCGAGGGATAGGCCGATGAGGAAGCCGTTCTCCCTGAAAAAGCCGCACCACTCCTCGTTCACGAGTATGCCGTTTGTCTGCAGAGTGTTCTCAATTACCTTGTCGCCGGCATACCTCTTTTGCAGTTCAACAGCCTTTTTGAAGAACGGAAGACCCGCCATAAGCGGCTCTCCGCCATGCCAGCAGAAACTGATATTCTGCTGCGAAGCCCCCTCGATATACTGTCTTATGTAGGTCTCGAGCAATTCCTCGCTCATTCTCGGCATGTTGTCGCTGTATATTTCGCTCTTGTCACGGTAGTAACAATAGTGACAGTCGAGGTTGCACGCCGAGCCTATCGGCTTTATCATTGTTCCGAAAGCCGGCGCACGACGCATCTTGGCGACATCGCCCAAATGCAGGCTGTTCTTTTTGTTACTCTTCATAGACCCTTATTTATTGAGCGATAAACTCCTCCTCGTTATACCGGTGTTGCAGTTTCACGAGCTTCTCTTTGAGCTGAGCGGTAATATTTTCCGTTCCGGGCTTGCCGTATATATTGTTCAGCTCATGCTTGTCGTTCGCCAAGTCGTACAGTTCCCAGACGTTGTCGTCGTAGAAATGTATGAGCTTATGCGTTTCCGTACGCACGCCAAGATGACGCTTTACGGCATGCTCGTCGGGATATTCGTAGTAGTGGTAGTATATTCCGTCACGGTTGGGCTCCCACTCCTCGCCTTTGAGCAACGGCAGGAAAGAACAGCCGTGAATGTCGGCTGGAACCTCGGCTCCCGCAAGCTGCAGGAAGGTAGGAGCATAGTCAATGTTCTGCACCATCTCCTTTATTTCGCCTCTCGCCTTGCCGCCCGGCAGGCGTGCCAGGAGCGGAGTGCGGAAAGACTCTTCGTACATCCAGCGCTTGTCGAACCAGCCATGCTCTCCCATGTAGAAGCCCTGGTCCGATGTATATACTATAAGAGTATTGTCAATGAGCCCCTCCTCCTCGAGATAGTCAAGCACACGGCCCACATTGCGGTCTACCGAAGCTATCACGCGCAGATAGTCACGCATGTATTGCTGATATTTCCACTCGTCGAGCTGTTTGCCCGTAAGGCCCGCCTTTTTGAACTTCTCGATTACCGCATCGTAGTGAGCGTCCCAGGCACGCTTTTGGTCGGGATTCATATTGTTGTACATTCGGCGCCCCCATGCCTCAAGGTCGGAGCGGCTATGTATCGTGCTGTCCTTGTCGGCAAGCTTAAGGTCATACACAAGGTCCATGTCCTTGCTGATAGACATACGCTGCCCTTTAGCCGCAAGACGGCCATCGTAGTTGTCATAGAATGTTTCGGGCAACGGGAAGTCGCTGTCGGCGAAGAGCTCAAGATCACAAGTGTCGGGCATCCAGGTACGGTGCGGCGCCTTGTGATGCAACAATAGGCAGAACGGCTTTTCGGCATTGCGCCCTGTTTCGAGCCAGTCAAGGGCAAGATCGGTAGTGACATTGGTGGCATAGCCTTCACGCTGCACCTTTTCGCCGTTGCGGATGAATGTAGGGTTATAGTAGTCGCCCTGCCCTATGAGAATGTCCCAATGGTCGAAGCCGGTAGGCTCAGATGTCAAATGCCACTTGCCGATAACGGCAGTCTCATAGCCCTGCTTCTGCAGAAGCTTCGGGAATGTCTGCTGGCTGCCGTCGAACGACGAGCTGTTGTCGGTGAAGCCGTTCTCGTGACTGTGCTTGCCCGTGAGCATGCACGCACGTGACGGGCCGCTGATTGAGTTGGCCACGAAGCTATTGGCGAAACGTACGCCGTCGGCCGCAATGCGGTCGATATTTGGAGTCTTAATGAATGTAGTGTCGTATGCGCTGATTGTCTGATAAGAGTGGTCGTCGCACATAATGAACAGAATATTCATTGGCCCCTCCTGCTTTTCGGCGCCGCAGCAAGCCGAAACCATCGGCAGCACGGCCATACCTGCCATTGAGACGCCCAGCAGCCTCTTTGTCTTGTCGAAAATATTATCCATATATCATTTCACGTTTGTTAAAACGAGGCCGGCACAGAGCCTTTTGCCTCTAATGCGAAGATAAGCATAAATTATCGAATTATTTTTATTATTAATTATTTTTAGTGATTATGGGCATAAAAAGAGGCATATACCACCTATTTTAACAAAACGGTGCGGGCAATAAAGCCCGCACCGTTTTGTTAAAAGTTCATGCATCTGCCCTGTATCAGTCTTTCCAGCCGAGAGCCGAAGCGCCGAGAACGGCGGCGTCAGCGCCGGGAAGCGACGACTTGAGGACCTTGACCTTGTCTTTCCACAAGAACACCACATTCTCGTTCATCTGCTTGCGGATAGGCTCAAGCAACAGCTCGCCGGCATTAGCAAGGCCGCCGAAAAGAATTATAGCCTCTGGAGCCGAGAATGCGATGAAGTTGCAGAAGGCATCGCCAAGCACCTTGCCGGTAAATTCAAATATCTCGTTAGCGAGCTTGTCACCCTTTACAGCTGCGTCGAACAACATCTTGGATGTTATCTCGTTGATGCAAACGTCACGGAGAACACTTGGCTCGTCACGTTCTACAAGCCATTTTTTCGCTGTACGTACAATACCTGTAGCCGAAGCGTATGTTTCGAGACAGTCGTTACGTCCGCAACCGCATGAGCGGCCTTCGAGAACAGGAGCGGTAACGTGACCGAGCTCGCCGGCAAAGCCGTCATGGCCGTAGATGAGCTGACCGTTAGCGACGATGCCGCTGCCCACGCCTGTGCCGAGAGTGATATAGACAAAATCCTTCATGCCCTGAGCGACGCCGTATTTCATTTCGCCGATAGCAGCGGCGTTAGCATCGTTCGTAACCTTTGTAGGCAGGCCGGTCTTCTTCTCTATGAGCCAGCCGAGCGGAACAATGCCTTTCCAGGGCAGATTAGCGGCATTAACTATCTCGCCTGTATAGTAGTTCGCCATTGGCGCTCCTACGCCTACGCCCTCGAGCTTGCCCTCGCAACCGTTCTCGCTTGCGAGTTTCTTTATTACGTTGGCGATAGAGTCGGTATACTCCTCGATGTCGGGGTGAGCCTGAGTTTTGATAGAATCATCCTTTGCGAGGATATTTCCTTTGACATCTACAAGACCAATCACGGTATTCGTACCGCCGAGGTCAATTCCTATTACATACTTCTCCTTCATGATTATTATGATTAGTTATTGTTACGTTCGGTTCAACTTTGCGAATGTAAACAAAAAAAACAGTTCTACCCACTAAATAGCGATTTTTTTAATTATAATGTTTTTTCTTTGCAAAGGTTTGCATATCTTCGCTAAGCCAAAATGAATAACATAATATAAAAAAGATAATCATGTTTAGGAAAACAGCGACACTACTATTGGCTGTAATCGCCTTTGCGACGACAGCATTCGCACAGAACAACAACGTAGCCAATCTTCTGCCCAAGCCTTCGAGCGTTGTCATGGGCAACCAGAACAGCGTGTTCCACCTCACCAACAAGACACGCATCGTGTATGACTGGAACAAGAACGACGCCTCTTATGCGATAAAGGAGCTCGACCGCCTTACGACAGAAGTGTTCGGCAAAAAGCTGAAGAAGAACACCAAGGTTCATGGCGACAACAACATCATCTTCAAGCATAACGGCTCGCTTGCCGAAGAGCAGTACATTCTTGAGATTACGCCCGAGAACATTCTCATATATTCAAACGGCAGGGCCGGAGCTTTCTATGCCGTGCAGACCTTGAGACAGATTCTCCCGGTACAGGCCTATGAGACCCCGATAGACCTTGAGAAGGTGGCATTGCCGACCTTGAAGATCACCGACAAGCCCCATTTCGCTTACCGCGGCTTCATGCTCGACTGCTCACGCCATTTCTGGGATGTCAAGACCGTGAAGAAAGTTATCGACATCATGGCCCTGCACAAGATGAACCGCTTTCACTGGCACCTTACCGAGGACCAGGGCTGGAGGATAGAGATAAAGAAATACCCCCTGCTCACAAAAATGGGCAGCAGGCGCGAGCAGACCACTACCGGACGCAACGAGGGCATGGACGGCATTCCTTACGGCGGCTACTATTCACAGAGCGACATCAGAGAGGTCGTGAAATACGCCCAGGAGCGTTGCATCACCATTATCCCGGAGATTGAGATACCGGGACACTCGCTCGGTGCTTTGTGCGCATACCCGTGGCTCGGTTGTCAAGGCGAGAAGGGCAACTACAAGACATGGGCAAACTGGGGCGTATCGCCGCAGATAGCATGTGCCGGCAAGGAGAGCTCGTTCAAGTTCTGGGAGGACGTCCTCGGCGAAGTAATGGACCTGTTCCCGAGCGAGTACATTCACATCGGCGGCGACGAGGCTCCCCGCGACGAGTGGAAGGCTTGCCCCCTGTGCCAGCAACGCATAAAGGACAACGGGCTGAAGAACGAAGCCGAACTGCAGTCGTATGTAAACGGCCGTATCGAGAAGATACTTAACGACAAAGGCCGCAAGCTCATCGGCTGGGACGAGATACTCGAAGGCGGAGTGAGCGAGAACGCAACAATCATGTCATGGCGAGGCGCCAGCGGCGGCATCGCCGCAGCCAAGAAGGGCAATTACGCAATCATGACGCCCGACAGCCACTGCTACCTCAACTTCTACCAGACGACAGACCGCCCCGACGAGCTGCTATGCATCGGCGGCTACATACCTTTACGCAAGGCCTACTCTCTCGACCCGTACGACAAGCTCGCCAAAGAGGAGCAGAAATATATATTAGGTGTCCAGGCCAACCTTTGGACAGAATACATTTCTACCCCGTTGCAGCTGGAATACATGCTGTTGCCACGATTGGGAGCCATTGCCGAGATTGGCTGGAGCAACCCGGCGCCCGATAAGAAAGACACCGAAGAGTTCATCGGCCGTGCTAAGGAACTTTCACGCTACTATTGCGCTTTCGGCTGGAACTTCGGAAGGCATTTCTACGAGGACGGCGTTCAGATAGGCTGGTAATGCGACTTTATCGAGCATTAAATAAGTTTAACTAAAAAGATAGGGGCTCTTTTAACAGAGTCCCTATTTTTGTAACCGCTTATTTTAACAAAACTTACTACCATTTATGAAAAAAATCGCATTATTGTTATGCTTGCTTGTAACGACAAGCATAGCTTTCGCAGACGGCCCGTTCCGTAATCACAGATACGATTCATTCAAGGTGTTGCCGACAAATGAGAACAGCATTGTCTTCATAGGCAACAGCATCACGGACATGCATTGTTGGCCCGAAGCATTCAAGACGTCGGACGGCAAATACCTTCCGATAGTGAACAGAGGCAACTCCGGCACCTACTCTACCGAGCAGAGCGACAACATCGAGTCCTACATCAACGGCAAGCCCAAAAAGGTGTTCATGATGATTGGCACGAACGACATCGCCACACGAGGACTGAATTTCACGGGAGAACAGGTACTGCAGTACATAAAGAGCATTGTAGACCGCATACAGATGCGTTCGCCCGAAACAAAAATCTACCTGTACTGCATCCTTAAGAGCAATTATGGGTACAGAGTCGAAGCGACATGGCTGCACGCCAACGAATTGATAAAGGAATATGTCGAGAAGACAAATTCCGACAAGCTCAAATATGTCGATATATATGATGAGCTGGCATGCGTTGCGGACGGTGGCGTTTGGAGCTATGACAAACTGCATCTAACTGCTGCAGCCTATGAGATATGGTGCAGATCAATCTGCGGTCACCTTGCCGAGGATGAAGACTATACAGTCACCACAGTTTACCCCCAGAACACATCCGAGAAACAGAACGACGGCGGTTTAGGCGGTTCACATGGCATGCGCGCTACGTACTTCAGCATGATGCCGGTGAGCAATGACGACATTCTTGTGTTCGGCGACGAGTTCATCAAGAACGGCGAATGGCAGGAGCTTCTCGGCAACCCTAACGTAAAGAACAGAGGTACAGGCTGGGGCTACGGAGGCGACATCGCTACGACAAACAAGATTGTTGAAGCCTCTTATGCAGACACCGGAGTCGAGAAGAAAGACGCAAAAGCGATATTCCTGTATACAGGAACAGGCGACTGCAACGGCTCTACAGCCATTGAGACCGTGAAGAGCGACTATAAGGCGCTTGTAGACAAGATTGCTGCAAAGTCTCCCACATCAAAGAGTTATCTTTTAGGATTGTGCCCCACTGCCAACACGAGCAAGAACACCCGCATCGCAGCCTTGAACGAATATCTCAAGACACTTGCAAACGACAAGATAAGATATATCGATACATACACCCCGTTGCTTAGCGGGAACGTCGCTAACACTAAATACTTCTACCCGGACGACTATTTAGGAGCGTTGGGCTACGTAAAGCTTGCGAACCTGATGAAGGAGGCTCTTGTCGCAGACTTTCCAAGCGACAGCTACAGCGTAATGAGCGAAAGCGAGGCTGAGGCGTGCCACAAGCAGGCCACCTTGCGCAACACTATTTCACAAGCGATAGCAAGCGGCTTGACAGCACAGCGCGGAACATCTTTGGGCGAGTTCGACCCCGAGAAGATGAAGAACTTTGACACCGAGGCCGAAGCCGCAAGCGCATTGCTGTCAAAAGAGAGCATCACCGAGGCCGAGGCCAACGAAGCCGCGAACAAGCTTAACGCCATCGTCAGAGAGTCCTTGTCAATGCCTAAGGCAAGCACGGCCGACGAGGAATATTGGTATCAGATTACTTCGCTCCGCAGCCCCAACCTCTACGTAACAGCCGAGGGCGAGGCTGCAGGCGTAGCCGGCAAGGACAATACAGGCACTGCGGCGACTTCGATGTGGAAGTTCGTGAAACGTGACGACAGCACATTCGACATCGTGAACCGCAAGTACAATTCATACCTTAACCCTGTCGCTACGTATAACACACAGATTACGACAACGAAGTCACAGCCGGCAAAAGGTTGGACTGTCAGCTATTCGAACACCTCTTCATATTATATAATATCAGCGGGAGAAGTTCAGCTTAACCAGACCGGCACAGACCAGAGCTTTACGATATACAACTGGAGCAACAACGCTACCCTCGGCAACGACCGCAGCGACGCAGGTTGCCAGCTCAAGATTGCGGAGGCCGCCGAGATTGCGGAATTGCCGACAACGTTCGAATACACCATAGACAAGAGCAACGGCAACCTTTACCGCGGCACGGCAACCAACCAGGCATGGAACCACACGTGGAAGAGCAATAAGGCCCCCGAGTTGCAGTTCGGATGCGGCACAATCAACAACATGACATGGAGCGGCGACCACATACAGCTCATGACAGGTACAGCAGGCAGTTCGACATACTCTCTGACAGCTCCTGCAGGATATGTAATCAGCGAGTATAGCTTCACGTTCGCCAATGACGGCCACGAGAATGCGCTTACACTTACAATGGATGACGGCACGCCATATACCACCTCAACGACAGCCCGCACGATAAGCGCCGGAAAGCTGAGCGTCAGCAGCGTCTCATTCACTCTTGCAGGAAATAATGGAAATGGCGTAAAGCTCACCGGCTTTACCGTAAAGATCAAGCTCGACCAGAACGAGATGCCGTTGTTGAGCAGCGAGGGCGACGAGCATTGGTACTACATCACCAGCGCTTCGACAAAGGATTACTGCGCAGGAAAGGCTATCTATTACGACAATGAGACCGAGAAGCTGCGTTTCGGCGACAAGGCATTCAGTGCAGACCGTATATGGAGTTTCTGGGAGAAGGAGGGAAAGCTTGCCATAAAGAACTACAACGGCGAGTACTTTGGCACGGCCGGAGACGGCACAGGCGGTTCAACAGCGTTCGGCGTTGTAAGCGAGCCCAATCACATATACAACATCAGCAGCGCCCATGACTATTTCATAATCAAGGACAATGCAGTAGAGCTGCATGCCCAGGAGGCCGGACAGCTTATCGTACGCTGGGCCGCAGAGGCCGAAGGAGCGTCATTATGGCGTTTCGACGAGGTAGACACAAGCAACTCTTTGGCAGAGTTCGCATCGGCAAGCGTCGTTCAAGGCAAGATAAGCACAGGTATCGGGAACAGCGACCAGCCTATCGTGCGTACTACGATTCGCATAAGCGGCCTTGAGGGCGATGTCGAGTTCCAGGGCGTCAAGGGCAAGTTCTTAGGCAGCGACAAAGCCGACGTGACCAACGTCAAGGCATATTTCGCGACCAACTCACGCGAGCTTTTCATTGACAAGGACGACAAGATGCCGTGGCGTGAAGAGAACGGCGAGCTGTTCGGCACGCCCGTAACAGTTGGCGAAGACGGCACATTTGTCATAGCAGGTACAAAGAGACTCGCTCCGGGCAGCCACTATCTGTGGATAACATACGACATTGCCGAGGAGGCAAAGGAGGGCAACACCGTCGATGCTTCTATAACAGCATACACCATTGACGGCGAAGAGATTGCCGAGAGCAACGGCAACCCGCAGCACAGCGTCACCATATTCCTTTCAGAGGGCGCAGTGCTAATGCCAATGGACAAAGGCTCGCTCTACTACCGCATACCGGCTATCACCGTCACAAAAGACGGCAAGCGTCTTGTAACACTTACCGATGACCGAAAAGGGCATAATGCGGACCTTCCTTCACACTGTTACGTTGTAGCGCAGTACTCCGAGGACAACGGACGCACATGGAGCGACCCCGTGACGGTAGCAGGAACTGCTGAGACCGGAGGCGACTACGGACACGGCGACGCATCAATAGTCACCAACCGTGACAACGGCGAGATTGTAGGCATCATGACAAGCGCCGGCACATACGGACACGGATTCTTCGCAGGAACAGCGGCAGAGCCTCCACGTTGGAAGACCATTACCAGCCGTGACGGCGGACTCACATGGGAGACTCCCGTGGACCACACCAACGACCTCTTTGGCGCCAACTGCCCTAACCCCAAGACCAACACCTGGAAGAGCGGCTTCTCCGGTTCAGGCGCTGCGTTGCAGAAACGTGACGGAACGCTCGTTTCGAGCTTCGTAAACCGCCAGGCCGACAACAGCCAGCACTTCTACTTCTTCATGAGCAAGGACGGCGGCAAGAGCTGGTACGTAAGCGGCACGAGCGGTACAGACGCTGCCGACGAGCCCAAGACCCTCGAGCGTAACAACGGCGACCTTGCCATCAGCGTTCGTGCAAGCGGGTACAACTACAGCAACTACACTTCGAACGACGGCGAGACATGGCACAAGCAGCCGCGTACACGCTTTACAAGCGGCATTTCGGGCAACGCCTGCGACGGCGAATACATGGTATGGTGTTCTACCGTAGAGGGCAACCCGTGGAATATCGCATTGCAGACACTGCCTAACAGCGGAAGCCGCCAGAACGTGAGCATCGCCCTTTCTACCGACGAAGGCGAGACATTCGGCGCTCCGAAGACCATTTGTCCGATAGGCTCGGCATACAGCGCTGCTGTCGTGCTCCCCGACGGAACACTTGGAGTATATTACGAAGAGAACGGCGTATTCGGCGGATACACCATGCGTTTCGTTCGCTTCTCGCTCGACTGGGCAAGCAACGGCGAATACAAGTTCACCGAAGAGGCGCCATTCAAGCCTATCAAATCGACAAACCCGACAGCGGTTGAGGAGATAACAGAGCACATAGTACAGAGTACGGATGTTTACGACTTGCAAGGCCGCAAGGTAGAGAATCCTGTCAAGGGCGGCATATACATTCAGAACGGAAAGAAGTTCATAGCAGAGTAAATCCTGCAGAATAGAAGAATATTGGGGGTGGCATTTTGTTGCCCCCAATATTTTTTCGTACATTCGCATACCTAACACAATACAAAATGAAAAGAACACTACTGCTGCTTCTTCTTGCATTGCCGCTATTGACTATTGCGCAAGAGAAGATAAAAGTTGCCTGCGTGGGCAACAGCGTGACATACGGTTACGGGCACAAGAACCCGACCGAGACATCGTACCCTGCACAGCTACAGAAGATGCTCGGCGAGAGATACGAAGTGCGTAACTTCGGCCATTCAGGAGCCACATTGCTCAACAAGGGGCACCGCCCTTACACGCAGCTTCCCGAATACAAGGCTGCGCTCGAGTGGGCTCCCGACATTGTTGTCATCCACTTAGGCCTGAACGATACCGACCCTCGCAACTGGCCCAACTACCGTGATGAGTTCTACAGCGATTACACCGCAATAATTGACAGTTTCAGAAAGACACGCCCCGACTACGTTCCGCAGATATATGTTTGCCGTATGTCGCCCATATTCCATTGGCACCGCCGTTTCAAGAGCGGGACACGTGACTGGTACTGGCAGATACAGGAAGAGATTGAAACAATTGCCGAGAGCAACGGTATTGAGCTGATTGACTTGAGCCGTTACCTCTACAGCCGCCCCGACCTCATGCCCGACGCCCTGCACCCCAATGCCGAAGGAGCGGGGATAATAGCGAAACAGGTATATTCGGCCATAACCGATGATTTCGGCGGCCTGTCATTGCCGGCGATATACAGCGACAACATGGTCATTCAGCAGAACAAGCCCTTTGTGGTCTGCGGAACGGCCGACGCAGGCAAGGAGCTTGTCGCAAGGCTCGGACAGCAGATGCGAGTTGCCAGAGTCGCCGATGACGGCACGTGGAAAGTCATGTTCACCCCTATGGCGGCCGACGGCGAGAAATATACCCTTACCATTGAATATGATAATAAGATAACAGAGTACAAGAACCTTGTCGTAGGCGAGGTGTGGCTATGTTCGGGACAGTCGAACATGGCGTTCATAGTCAAGGAGAGCTCGCATGCCAAGCAGAGCCTTGCCAATATCAAAGGCAAGGACATTCGCCTTTACGACATGAAGCCATGCGTCATTACCGACAATGTAGAGTGGGATTCCGCCAGCCTTGCTATGCTCAACAGCCACGACTACTACAAGCCCACTGAGTGGCAACTGCAGAACAAGGGTAACGTAAACGACTTTTCTGCCGTAGCTTACCACTTCGGCGGCATGCTTGCCGACTCGCTCGGCGTTCCTATCGGCCTTATATGCAACGCCGTAGGCGGAGCCCCTGCCGAGTCGTTCATTGACCGCAAGACGATTGAGTTCAACCCTACCCTCGTAGATATCCTTTATAACTGGAGAGAGAACGACATGATTCAGGACTGGTGCCGAGGACGTGCTGCAAAGAACATTGCCAAGAGCAGCGACAAGCTGCAGCGGCACCCCTACGAGCCCTGCTACCTTTACGAGACAGGCATTGCCCCGTTGGCCGGCTACCAGATAAGAGGCGCCATTTGGTATCAGGGAGAGTCGAACGCCCACAACACAGAGTTGCACGAGGTCATATTCCCCACCCTCGTCGATAGCTGGCGAAGAACATGGGAAGACCCCGAGATGCCATTCTATTTCGTTCAGCTGTCAAGCATAAACCGTCCCTCGTGGCCTCACTTCCGCAATTCGCAACGCATGCTTGCCGAAAGAATACCATTCTGCGACTTTGCCGTATCGAGCGACAAGGGCGACCCCTACGACGTGCATCCTAAGGACAAAGCCCCTGTTGGCGAACGCCTTGCCCGCCTTGCCCTTAACCAGACATACGGAATGAGCCATGTGGCACAGCACGGCCCTGTTCCGGAACGAGCGTTCAGCTTCAACGGCCGTACGGTTATAATGTTCAACGATGCAAAAGAGCTAACGACAGGTGACGGCAAGCCGCTGCGAGGAATTGAGATTGCCGACAAGACCGGAGCGTTCAGCGCAGTTGATGAGGGTGATATAAAGATTGAGGGCAACCGCATAATCATCAACCGCCCTTCGCACCGCATACGCTACGCATGGAAGCCCTACACCGACGCCAACCTTGTGAATGAGGCGGGGCTGCCTGCAAGCACGTTCGAGATAAAGATTGAGACAAACATGCGCGGCCGTTTCAGGCCGAGACCTCAGAAGCAATAAAACAATCACGGGGCGAACAGAAGTTCGCCCCGTGATTGTTGAGAGTTGAGAGTTGAGAGGGAAAAGTTGAGAGTTGAAAGCGTTAGCTTCGATAACGTGCGTAGCAAATAGTCACGTGAAGCAACGGCGAAGATGTTGCCACGCGGGGTGCGATTAACGCACGTTGTCAAAGTTGAAAGTTTATAGTTGAGAGTTGAGAGGGAAAAGTTGAGAGTATATAGTTGAGAGTATATAGTTGAGAGTTGAGAGAAATAGCACAAACCCTAAACTCTAAACTTTAAACCCTA
>JAFTRV010000040.1 GCA_017462065.1 Bacteroidaceae bacterium | reverse complement strand
TCCTCGCTACTCGGCAAAGAAAGCAAGCACTCTTTGCTCTCGTTAGCAGCGTCGGTTGCGGTTTTGAAGCCTGCACAAGCCTTGAACTTTGCTTTTTATTCACCCCCGACGACAAGAGGGTGACTTTTGGGTCACCCTCTTCTTTTGAGCGGCAAACGGGCTCGTAACCGACGAAGTCGCTTTGCTTGCAAAGAACCCCGACCCTGACAGCTTCACAAGATGAAAAAGCAGACCGCAAGGGTCTGCTTTTCTTTTGAGCGGCAAACGGGGCTCGAACCCGCGACCCTCAGCTTGGGAAGCTGATGCTCTACCAACTGAGCTACTGCCGCAATGCATCTTCTCTGCGAAGATACAACTATTTTCATTAATTAGCCAACAGGAGTTAAATTTTTCTCATAAATTAACACCAATGCTATCCATTCATTTGAGACTCTCCTCAACCTCGGAGCTTGCAATAGTCAGCAGATTGTCGCCCGGCAGCAGTTCAACAGTACCTGTCGGAACAATATATTTCTCGCCCCGCTTAATCATTACCACAAGCACCCCTTGCGGCAAGCCGAGCGACTTGAGAGTATTGCCCTTCTCGGCGATAAGCTCCTCAGTAATTCTTATCTCGCTCTGCTCTCCGGCCTCCTCGGGAAAATCCACATTGAAATTAACCTCCTTCTTAACAGGCAGCAGCAAACTAAGTTTTTTCGCCGATGCGACGATTGTGCTGCCTTGCAGAACAAGAGAGAGCAGGGTTATGAAGAACACTACATTGAAAATGTCATTGCTGCCGGGCACATGCTCCACGACAGGGTATATTGCGAATATTATAGGCACTGCGCCTCTGAGCCCCACCCATGATATGAAGAACTTCGAGGGCATAGTGATATTCTTGAACGGCAAGAGAGAGACGAAGACACTCAACGGCCTTGCCACAAGCATCATGAATATACCGATGAAGAGAGCTGCGACTGCCGTCTTCCACATCTCGCTCGGGTTTACAAGCAGGCCAAGCAGCAGGAACATGCATATCTGCACTATCCATGTCATGCCGTCGAAAAAGGCATACACCTGTTTGCGGCTTTTCATCTTATTATTGCCGACAATTATGCCCACAATATACACGGCAAGGTATCCGTTGCCGTCGAGAAGGTCACTGAACGCAAACGTAAAGAAGACGATGCTCAGAAGCATTATCGAATAAAGAGGTATATTGTCTATATTAACCCTCTTCATGAACCATACAGTGGCATACCCGGCGCACACGCCTATCATGGCACCTGCGGCGAACTGCTGAACAAGTATCTTCAGAGAATCGACGAACAGCAGTGCGAAGTCTGTGCCCGCAGCTCCGGGCTCTCCAAGCGTAAGAGAGAGCTGTATAAGCACAATCGTAAGGATATACGCCATTGGGTCGTTGCTTCCGCTCTCAAGTTCGAGCATCGGCTGCAGATTATTCTTCAAATTAATATTCTTGCTCCTGAGAAGATTGAACACCGATGCCGAATCGGTTGATGACATTGTCGCCGCCAAAAGGAAACATGTCACCAAGGGAAGCTCAAAGGAGAGAAGCGGCCATTCCGAAAGCAAGAATATGAATGCGCCCGTAAGAAGCGTAGTGAGAAGCACTCCAACAGTAGATAGAGTCAGCCCAGGCCCCATGACAGGCTTTATATCGTCGAGACTTGTCTCAAGGCCGCCCGTAAACAGAATAACGCAAAGAGCCACCATGCCCACGAACTGCGCCTGCCCCATATTGTCGAATTGTATCCCCAGACCGTCGCAGCCGAACAACATTCCTGCTACAAGAAAAAGCAGCAAAGCAGGCAAGCCGAAACGGCCGCCAGCCTTAGTGATGAGAATACTGCAAAAAATCAGTATTGACCCTACAAGCAATAGATTTCCCGATGTGAAAAATATCATATAAGTGTGTCGTTAAATGCATCAATAAATACGTATCAGCAAAAGACCGACAAGCAGCGCCACCGCCGTAGCCACAAGCCCGGGCATCATGAACGAGTGGTTCAGTATCCACTTGCCAATACGTGTAGTGCCCGTGCGGTCAAAGTTAATGGCAGCCACGAGCGTAGGATAGTTAGGAATGAAGAAGTAGCCGTTCACCGCAGGGAAAAGCGCAATGAGCATCATTGGGTTTATGCCCAACGCCACTCCCAGCGGGACAATGGCACGCACCGTAGCCGCTTGGCTGTAAAGGAGTATGGACATCACGAACAATGCGCCGCCGAAGAGCCAGGGCATGTCGGTAACCACATGCTTTATGGACTCCGTAAGGCCTGCAATATTGCCGTTTATGAAAGTGTCGCCCATCCATGCGATACCAAAGATAGCCACCACCGCCTGCATTCCTGCAGAGAAGACACTGCCCTGAGCGGCCTTCGCTCCGCTCGTGCGTGTCACGAGAAGAATGACAGCCGCGACTGCGAGCATGAGTATCTCTATCAGTGACGGCATATCAAGCAGCTTGCCGTCGAAAGACGGACGCAGCGAAGGCATTGAGCCGAAGAGCACTATAAGCAGCGTCGCAGCAATGAAGAGTATTACCGAGATTCGTGCATTGAAAACATTCTTCACATCCTTCAGTTCCACATGCTTAGCCTCCATCTCCCCGGCATTCAGCCTTTTCAAGTATTCAGGGTCTTCAACAAGCTCCTTGCCGACCCTCATTGATGCGAAAGCGCCTACAAGCACGCCTGCCAAAGTAGCAGGGATGCTGACTTTGAGAATGTCGAACAGAGTAATGTCATACCCCGACAGCAGACCGAGCAGAGCAACTGTCGCCGCAGAGATAGGAGAAGCCGTAATGGCCTGCTGGGAAGCGATTACAGCAATGCCCAACGGCCTTTCGGGGCGAATTTTCGTTTCCGTCGCCACCTCGGCGATTACGGGAAGCACCGAATAGGCCACATGCCCTGTGCCTGCAAGGAATGTGAATGTATAAGTCACCAGAGGAGCCAGGATTGTCACATACTGCGGATGCTTGCGCAGGATACGCTCAGCCACCTTCACCATGTAGTCAAGGCCGCCTGCCGCCTGCATGCAGGCGGCAGCGGATATTACAGCTGCAATCATCAGCATCACGTCTATCGGCGGCGTGGTAGGCTGAAGGCCGAACACGAATGTCAGCACAGCGACGCCTACGCCGCCCATGACGCCAAGGCCGATGCCTCCGAGCCTCGCTCCCAGAATAATGAATGTAAGAACAAATAGTAGTTGAATCAGCATAAATTATGAGCTATTTTGTCGCTCCGTCAAAAAACGGGCAGTTTGTATATAAAGCCTAATGACACCCTTTGCGTGCTGTAGTTATCGTTTCCGTAGAGCTTCGCTCTTTCCGTAAACATATGCGTCTGCCCTACGAAAGCAAGGTAGAAGTGCAGGTTCGACTCCATAGGATAGAACTCGATGCCTCCCTGATAGCCCACCGACGTACGGTAGTTGCCCTTCTCGAGCGTGCCGTTATCCTTATATACCGATGCCGTCTCGAACATGCCCTGAGCGAAGAAATTCCACTTAGGCAGGAAGCGGTAATTCACCTTTGCCACGAATGAGTTATACATGGCATTGAAGGTATTATGCCCGGCGAAAGCAGAGCGGCCTCCGCACATGTTGGTAATGATGCCCTTGCGGTCGAGCTGCTCGGTAGAACTCATTATATCGAAGTACATGTTGCATTTCTCGGAGAAATTGAACTGGTTGCCCAATGCGAAGTAGAACATATACTCGCCTTTAGCCTCGTTCATTACCGAAGCCGACCAACGTGTCTGATATATGCCCATTGTACCGTTCCAGTTCACAGAATACACAAGCGGAAGACGTGAAGCCTCAATGCCTATGCCATACTCCGATTCGGTGCTGCCGTTAAGGCTGTTGAGCGCCTGGAACTGAAGCTGATGTTTCTGGTTGATGTCATAGATAAGGGTCAAGCCGGTCATGAAGTTGCTCATGTTCTCTATCATTTCGCTGTACTGGTATATCTCTATCGGGTTGAGGTCATACTCAAAGCCGCCGTACGCAACGCCCTGCTTGCCGGCAAAGATTGAAAGATGCTTGTTGAACTTGACTCCGATAGCCGCATAATCGATAGACTTGGGAAGGTTGTCTATCATGCCTCCGCCTTCGTTTCCACGATTAAGACGCTGACGCCAACGATATGAGAGCCAATCGGTAACCTGTCCTGTAGCCTCGATGCGGAACTGCTGCATGTTGAACGCTCCCCGGTTGAAGCCCGGAGCGTCGTAGTTGAACTTAGCGTCAAAGCCCGCATGCATGTTCAGATAGAGGTTGAACCACTCCTGTTTTTTCTCCATTTTCGCTACGCGCTCAAAGAGAGTCTTTTCGTTCTGCGCCGACAACGCTGTCACTATAAGCGCCAAGAAGAGTGTCGAAAAAAACTTTTTCATATTCATGACTTATTAATATTCGTTGAAATATTTCTGTATTGCCTGCCAATCGTTTGTCTTAGTCAATGCCAGCATAAGCAGAATTCGGGCTTTCTGAGGGTTGAGCCCCCACGAAGCGACGAACTGGTATTTATTGTCATCGACCTCGGCGTCGAGAGTTGTGGCGCCTGTTGGCACACGGCTCGAACGTACCACAATCACGCCCGCCTTGCGCGCCTTTTCGAGTTCAGGGAAGACATTCTTGTGAATATTTCCGTTTCCGACGCCGGCATAAACGATACCTTTATAGCCCTTCTCAACCATCATGCTAACCACATCGCCCTCGACATTGGAGTAGCCGTACGCAATACCGACTTTCGGCAACGAGTAGAGGGAGCTAACATTGAAGAGAGGAGCGTGCAGAGGCTCTGCAGCCACGTTATAATGCACCTTGCCGTTGTGAACATAGCCTAAAGGACCGAAATTGGGCGACCGGAATGTCTCGACGCTTGTTGTGTTCGTCTTTGTCACGTCACGCGCGCCATATACCTTGTCGTTCATGCACACCACTACTCCACGTCCTTTAGATTCGGGCGACGAGGCCACGACGACAGCATTGAAAAGATTTGCAGGGCCGTCGGCTCCTATGGCCGTAGAAGGACGCATTGCGCCGACAAGAACGACAGGCTTCTCATTTCCGAGAACAAGGCTCAGGAAGAATGCGGTCTCCTCCATCGTGTCCGTTCCGTGAGTAACAACAATGCCATCGACGTCGGGCTGCGCGAGCAGTTCCTTTATTCTTTTAGCGAGAGTGAGCCACACGCTGTCGCTCATATCCTGTGAGCCTATGTTCACTACCTGCTCGCCCTGTACGTTGGCGATGTCGTTTATTACAGGCACTGCGTCGAGCAGAGCGCCTATGGCGACCTGGCCTGCCGAGTATTGTGACTTTGTAGCCGAAGAGCCTGAGCCTGCTATAGTTCCGCCAGTCGCAAGGATTCGCACGTTAGGCTTCTGCTGAGCAAAAGCTACACCCACTGACAGCAGCAACATTGCCGCAAAGAGATAGAATCTTTTCATTTTTTTCATAACTCAATATTTTTTATCATACATTTTACAAACACATGCGCAGGAGTTTTGTTGCCACGCCATGCCGAAAGAGCCGCAAAGCGTCAGAATATAGACTCCATCGTCTCGGTCGTCAGCAGCTCAAGGGTCTTCATTCCCATTACGGAGTTGCCCTTTGAGTTAAGGCGAGGGCTCCACACCGCCACCGAATAGCGTCGAGGGTAAATAGCCGCAATGCCGCCGCCAACGCCGCTCTTGCCCGGCAAGCCTACGAGATAGGAGAATTCACCGGCCTCATCATAGAAGCCGCATGTCTGCATGACTGCGTTTATGCGTTTTACCTGTGAAGATGTAAGAGAGATGCCCGAGTAACAGAATTTCTCATTATGGTTGGCGAATGCGAGGAACGCCCTCGCAAGCTCTTTGCAGTTCATTTCGAGCGAACACATCTTGAAGTAGAAAGCAAGCACCTCTTCCACATCGCACTCTATCTTTTTGTGGTACTTCAGAAGATTGGCTATCGCCGCATTCAGATAACCGTTCTCACGCTCCGAGCGCGCGACGTCGAGATTATACCCTACCGTGCCCGAGCCGCACAGCTCACGCACGAAAGAGAGGAAGTTCTCTTCGGGGTCGGCAAGCGACGTGAGCAGAACGTCGGCAAGCACAATAGCGCCGGCGTTTATGAACGGGTTGCGGGGAAGGCCATGTTCCGCCTCAAGCTGAACCAAAGAGTTGAACGCCGTTCCCGACGGCTCCTTGCCCACACGCTTCCACAGTCCCTCGCCCTTTATCGAAAGGCACATCGCAAGGGAAAACACCTTTGAGATGCTTTGCAACGAAAAACGCTCGCCGGCATCGCCCACAGAATACATGTGGCCGTCGATAGAATTAAGGCATACCGCATATTTATCGGGATTGACATTCGCTAATGCCGGAATGTAGTCGGCAAGCTTGCCTTGCCCGGCCAAAGGCCTTACGGCTTTGGATATATCTTCAAGAACTGCTTGATAGTTCATATATGTAATACTATGTTATACTATAACAATGCGAAGATAGTAAAATTTGTGAACAATATAAAATTATTAAAAATTTTATAAGCGTATTGCGGACGTCACCTTGCAACAAAGGAATAAAACAGCTACATTTGCCGTAATTTGAACGAAATGCAGATAACAGAGATAACATCGCTAACACAGCCCGGCGTGGAAATATTCAGCATGCTTACCGAAGCGCAGCTGCGCCTTGAGTACGAGCCTCGGCAGGGAATATTCATCGCAGAAAGCCCTAAGGTCATTCGTATAGCCCTCAACGCTGGCTACAGGCCTGTAGCCATGCTCTGCGAGAAAAGGCACATAGAGGGCGATGCGGCCGACATAATAGAGCGTTGCGGCGACATCGCCGTTTACACAGGAGAACGCAGCCTGCTCGCGTCGCTTACCGGATACACCCTCACCCGGGGAGTGCTTTGCGCCATGCAAAGACCCGCAGAGCCGAGCATCGCCGAGGTATGCCGTGATGCCAGGCGCATTGTTGTCATTGACGGCGTTGTAGACACAACGAACATCGGCGCCATATTCCGCAGCGCGGCAGCGCTCGGCATTGATGCGGTATTGCTCACCCGCAACTCATGCGACCCCTTCAACCGCCGAGCGGTAAGAGTTTCAATGGGAACGGTATTCCTTGTTCCCTGGACATGGATAAACGATGTTTCAGAGGTAAAGAAGCAAGGTTTCACAACGGCGGCGATGGCGCTCACCGACAATTCCGTTCCGCTTGACACGCCCGAACTGAAAACTATCGACAGGCTTGCGATTATAATGGGGACGGAGGGTGACGGCCTGCCCGAGGAGACGATGTCGCAGGCCGACAGAGTAGTACGAATACCGATGTCGCACAATGTCGATTCACTGAACGTGGCAGCGGCAGCAGCAGTCGCATTCTGGGAGCTGATAAGCAGAGATTAGCTTGCTTCAATCTTTTGTTTTGCATTATTTTTGGCTATCTTCGTAAAAAAATTAGAATTATGAAAGCTATGATATTCGCGGCGGGACTCGGCACTCGCCTAAAACCTTTGACCGACACCCTGCCCAAAGCTCTTGTTCCCGTATGCGGAAAGCCGCTTATTGAGCATGTGGCACGCAAGCTGCTGGCAGCCGGAATAAATGACGCAGTCGTGAACATACACTATTTTGCCGACAAGATTGAACAGTGGATAGACGAGCAGGAGTGGATAGTCACAGGGGACACTCCCCCCTCAGACGGCGAAATGCATATGGACATAAGCGACGAACGCGCACTGTTGCTTGAAACGGGAGGCGCCGTGCTTCATGCCCGCAAATACCTTGAGGGGTGCGGACGTTTCCTTATTCACAATGTAGACATCCTTTCGAACTGCGACATCGAGTGGTTTGAGTCACAGGTGAACGACGACGCCATAGCCACGCTGCTTGTCAGCGAACGGCCTACCACACGTTTCCTGCTCTTCGCTCCGGAGAGCATGCGTCTTGTCGGCTGGATGAACACCGATAGCGGCGATTATCACGTGACATCGCCCGAGATTGCCCCCGCCGACTGCCGTGCCTTAGCATTCGCGGGCATACATATTCTCAGCGACAAGATACTCGGGCTGATGCAGCGATATGTCGAGGAGAAAGGCCTGCCTGCTGACGAGACGGCCGGCACACGATTTCCAATAATGAGCTTTTACATGTGGCTCGCCGCACGCTATCCCGTGTACGGAGTCGTTGCCCACAGCCTGGACTTCATCGATGTAGGCAAGCTGGACGCATTAAAGCCTGCCGAAGAGTTCGTAAAGAGCGGGAAACGACCATGATTAGCAAGAAAAAACGACATTAGACAGAGGTATACAGAATTATTTGCTACCTTTGTATCATACAATAAATGACAAGAATACATGAGCAAAGCCAACAATAAAGAGTTCTACCAAAAGGCTATGTACTACGGCACATGGTTAGGCGCCGCATGGAGCGTCATGTATCTGCTGCTGTTCGCAGGCACTGCGAACATGGCAGCGCTGATGATATGCATATCCCTGTTCTTCGCCTCTCCGGTAATAGCCGTAATGTCGGCAATAACATACCGCAGAAGGGAGTGCAACGACACTATGAGCTATATTCAGGCATGGATATTCATATTCTACATGTATATATGCGCAAGCATGCTTAGCGCCTTGGTCGCATTCATCTACTTCCGGTTCTTTGACGGCGGCACATTCTTCATGACATTGCAAGGCATGATTGACGAAAGCATGAAATTGCCGGGAGCGGACGCCGCATTGACCGGACAATTGGAACAGACATCCAAGATTCTTGAACAGACGACAACCGCCGATTTTGTCTGGCAGCTGCTAAGCAACAATCTAACCAACACGACCATATTTCCGTTCATTTTGGCTCTTTTCGCAAAGAAAAGCCCTAAAACAGCATAACTCGAACTTATCAGAAACAAGACATATACAATGGACATTTCAGTTATCATACCATTATATAATGAGGCCGATTCGCTTCCCGAACTTACAGCATGGATTGAGCGTGTAATGGAAGAGAACAAATTCTCATACGAGATAATATTCGTGAATGACGGCAGCACCGACAACTCTTGGGACATCATCGAGGGGCTGAAAAAGAGAAACGACAATATCCATGGAATAAAGTTCCGCCGCAACTACGGCAAGTCACCGGCACTCTACTGCGGTTTCGAGCGTGCCAAAGGCGACGTGGTGATAACAATGGACGCAGACCTCCAGGACAGCCCTGACGAGATACGCCCGTTGTACGACATGATAACAAAAGAGGGATACGACTTAGTATCTGGCTACAAGAAAAAACGCTACGACCCGCTCAGCAAGACCATACCTACAAAGCTGTTCAACGCCACTGCACGCAAGGTTTCGGGCATAAAGAACCTGCACGACTTCAACTGCGGGCTCAAGGCTTACCGCAACGAGGTGGTAAAGAACATTGAGGTGTACGGCGACATGCACCGTTACATCCCCTACCTTGCGAAGAACGCAGGCTACGAGAAGATTGGCGAGCGTGTGGTACAGCACCGGGCACGCAAGTACGGCAAGAGCAAGTTTGGAATAAGCCGTTTCTTCCACGGCTACCTTGACCTCATGTCGTTGTGGTTCCTGTCGAAGTTCAGCTACCGTCCGATGCACATTTTTGGTTTCTGGGGAACAATAATGTTCATGCTCGGCTTCATCGCCGCAATCATTGTTGGCGGCACTAAGCTATGGGCGCTGAGCCATTGCGAGCCGAGCCGCCTTGTGACAGATTCGCCCTACTTCTACATATCGCTCACGCTGATGATTATGGGCACGCAGCTGTTCCTCACAGGCTTCATAGCAGAGCTTGTAAGCCGTACGTCACAGGAACGCAACAGATACAACATTTCAAAGGAGATATGACAAGCCGCATTGCCAAAATAACAAGCATGCTTATCGCCGCAACATGCATAGTCATTTGCGGCTGCGACGGAGGATACGACTGCAGCATCGAGAACACCGCATACAACAGAATAGGTTTCTACAACATCGACAGCAACAACCTTGAGAGCAAATATGAGTTCCCGGGCGTGCTGACAATATCCATGGTGATAAACGGCAGGGATTCCATTGTCGTGAACCGCATATACGGCACAAGCGACCTGAAACTGCCCGTGAGCTACGCCAACGAGTGCGACACGCTCACTTTCAACTATGAGAACGGAGCTAAGGACACGCTTTTCGTCAAGCATGAGAACATCCCCTATTTTGTATCCATGGAGTGCGGAACCGCCATGTACCACAGAATTCTGAGCGTAGGGCACACCAACGCCTACATCGATTCTGTCGCTATTGTGAACGACTATATTGACTACGACTACGATGAGAATATTAAGCTGTATCTTGTTCAGTAGCATTCTCCTGCTGATGCCTGCGGGGCTCTCGGCACAAGAAAAGGAGGAGAAGGCTAAGAAAGAGAATGAATACAAGTTCTTCTCATTCAACGGCATGGGCGTGTCGGCCGACCTCTTCGGGCTTGTCTATTCATTCATAGGAGAATACACGAGCGCTGAGGGCGCATTGGAATTCAACATAGGCAACAGGCTCTACCCCATCGCAGAGGTCGGGTACGGCTGGTGCAACCACACCGATGAGGCAAGCGGCATACACTACAAGAGCGCGGCGCCATACTATAAAGTAGGAATAAGCTACAACTTCTTCACAAAAAGAGAAAACCCAAACCCGAAGCACTACATATACGGCCTGGCACGTTTCTGCTGGAGCAATTTCAAGTATGACCTTGACACGCCTGACATAACAGACCCGGTATGGGGCAACGCCACATCGTTGCATCTTCGTGACGTAGAGGGAGCGAGCATGTGGGCCGAGGTAGGAGCCGGCATAAAGGTCAAGATAGCCAAAGGCTTCCACATGGGCTGGAGCATACGCTACAAGTTCCGTATTACCGAGAAGAACGGCCCGAACTCAAAGATTTGGTACATTCCCGGCTACGGAATAAACAAGAGCACATGCTTCGGCGGAACATACAGCCTTATTTATGACATACCGTTTAGATAACGAGATGAACGTGTAACGTGTAACGAAGATATAAAGCCACAATGAACGGAAGACTTAACGCATGGAAAATAGCATTTCTTATTTTCCTTATAATAGCCACCATATTTATATTAGGAAAGCAGAAGCCTTACATCGCCAACAGCGGAACGGTGTTCGGTACATATTACAACATCACGTACAGCAGCGATAAGGAGTTGCACGAGGAGATAAAGAAGACCCTTATGCAAGTGGACAACTCATTGTCTCCGTTCAACAAGAAATCGGTCATAAGCGCCATAAACAACAACTGCGACACATTGCCCGACAAGATGTTCGTTCATGTGTTCAACCTCGCGCAAGAGATTTCCGAGAAGACCGACGGCGCGTTCGACATTACCGTCGCTCCGCTCGTGAACGCATGGGGCTTCGGCTTCAAGAAAGGCATAAACCCCGACAGCGCCGCCATTGATTCATTGCGTCGTTTCATCGGCTACAAAGGCGTAGCTTTAAGCGACGGCAAGATAACCAAGCTGCACCCTCAAACCATGCTCGACTGCAGCGCCATAGCTAAAGGATACGGATGCGACGCCGTGGCAGGAGCGCTTGAAGCTAACGGCGTAACGAACTACATGGTAGAGATTGGCGGCGAGGTTGTCGCAAAAGGGATGAACAGCAAGGGCGGCAATTGGAAGATAGGCATAAGCAAGCCCACAGACAATGCAACAGCAAGCAACAACGAGCTGCATGAGATTGTAAGCATCACAGGCAAGAGCCTTGCCACATCGGGCAACTACCGCAATTTCCGCTATGAGGGCGAAAGGAAGCTCGCCCACACCATTGACCCCCGCACGGGCTATCCGGTACAGCACAGCCTTCTTTCGGCGACCGTAATAGCAGACGACTGCGCTACTGCCGACGCATATGCGACCGCATTTATGGTAATGGGGCTCGAGAAGGCAATGGAGCTATGCGAAAAGACCGAAGAGATTGACGCCTACTTCATCTATTCCGAAGAGAACGGCAACCTGAAGACAAAAATGTCCAAAGGTTTCGCGAGATATTTAAAAAGGTAGCCGCCTTCAACCGGTAAACATCGATTGCGGCAGCTACCTTATTATTCTGTATATAAAAGCAAGCTATCAGCTGAGCGTATCAATAAAGTGCAGCAGGTTTGAAGTGAAGAGCTTCACGGAAATTGCAAGTAGAATAATTCCGAAGAACTTTCTTGTAAAATAGATACCGCCCTTGCCGAGCAGTCTCATTAGGAATGATGTCGAACTGAGCATTGCAAACACCACGACCGCATTCAGCAGAAGAGCCATGACGATGTTTACAGAAGCAAATTCAGCCTTGATAGAAAGCAACGTCGTGAACGAGCCGGCACCTGCAAGCAACGGGAACACCAACGGAACTATCGTTGCATCATTTGCAGCGATTGAAGAGTCCTTGAAGATTTCTATGTCAAGCACCATCTCAAGCGCCATAAGGAAAATTACAATTGAACCGGCGACGGCAAACGAATTTATATCAACGCCAAAGAGATTCAAAATCCAGTCACCGACAAAGAAGAAAAGGAACATAAGGCCGAACGCATAAAAGACAGCTTTCTTTGGTTCAATTACCTTACCCTTATCACGTATTGACAACACTATAGGCATGATGCCTATCGGGTCTATTACTGCAAAAAGCACTATGAAAGCACTCAAAAAATCAACGAAGTTGAATGAAGCGAAAAAATCCATATCATTAATTGCTTAGTTGCCCCAGGCGTCCTTTGCAAACAAGCGACCGAGGCTGTTTTCATTGCAAAACTACTAATAAAAAGTCATTATCAAAAATAGTAACGCTTCAAAAATGCGGCGTGAGAAAAAATAAAACAGAAAAATAGGTATAAATATTAAAAATATTGGCGGCAAATGGCTGTTATTTAACAAATTTATTGTACCTTTGTGCCCGAATTCTATCAACATAATGTCTAACTCATTAACTTTTAAAAAATTATGAGCGAAATTCTAACAGGTACACCCGATTTCAATTGGGATGAGTACGCAAAAGGTGAGAACATCTCAGGTCTCTCACACGAGGAGCTTGAAAAAGCTTATGGCACTACCCTTAACAAGGTATCAAGCCGCGAAGTAGTTAATGGTACTGTTATCGGTATCAACAAGCGTGAAGTTATTGTAGACATCAACTACAAGCAGGACGCTATCATTCCTATCAGCGAGTTCCGTTACAACCCAGACCTCAAGATAGGCGACCAGGTTGAGGTTTATATCGAGAACCTCGAAGACAAGAAGGGTCAGTTGAACCTTTCACACAAGAAAGCGCGCGCAAGCCGTTCTTGGGAGCTTGTAAACAAAGCTATGGAAGAGCAGGCTGTTGTACGCGGCTACATCAAGTGCCGCACTAAGGGCGGTATGATCGTTGATGTATTCGGCATTGAGGCATTCTTGCCCGGCTCACAGATTGACGTTAAGCCTATCCGTGACTACGATGCATACGTTGGCCAGACCGAAGACTTCAAAATCGTTAAGATCAATCAGGAATTCAAGAACGTTGTCGTTTCTCACAAGGCGCTCATCGAGGCTGAGCTTGAGGAGCAGAAGAAGAAGATCATCAGCACGCTCGAGAAGGGCCAGGTGCTCGAGGGTACAGTCAAGAACATCACATCTTACGGTGTATTCATCGACCTCGGCGGCGTTGACGGTCTTATCCACATCACAGACCTCTCTTGGGGCCGCGTGAACGATCCTACAGAGGTTGTAACTCTCGACCAGAAGATCAATGTCGTTATCCTCGACTTCGACGACGAGAAGAAGCGCATCGCTCTCGGCTTGAAGCAGCTCACTCCGCACCCCTGGGACGCTATCGACCCGGATTTGAAGGTTGGCGACGTTGTTAAGGGCAAGGTTGTGGTTATGGCAGACTACGGCGCATTCATCGAGATTGCTCCGGGCGTTGAGGGCCTTATCCACGTTTCAGAGATGTCTTGGAACCAGCACTTGCGTTCAGCTCAGGACTTCATGAAGGTAGGCGAAGAGGTTGAGGCAGTTATCCTTACACTCGACCGTGACGAGCGCAAGATGTCACTCGGCATCAAGCAGCTTAAGGAAGATCCTTGGGCAAACATCGAGGAGAAGTACCCTGTTGGCTCTAAGCACTCAGCAAAGGTACGCAACTTCACTAACTTCGGTATTTTCGTTGAGATTGAGGAAGGCGTTGACGGCTTGATTCACATCAGCGACCTCTCTTGGACAAAGAAGGTTAAGCACCCGTCAGAGTTCACTCAGATTGGCGAGGTTATCGACGTTCAGGTACTTGAGATTGACAAGGAGAACCGTCGTTTGAGTCTTGGCCACAAGCAGCTCGAGGAGAACCCCTGGGATGTATTCGAGACTGTATTCACAGTAGGTTCTATCCACGAGGGCGTTATCACAGAGCTTATCGACAAGGGCGCAGTTGTATCTCTCCCCTACGGCGTAGAGGGCTTCGCTACTCCTAAGCACCTTGTAAAGGAGGACGGCTCACAGGCTGCCGCTGACGAGAAGTTGTCTTTCAAGGTTATCGAGTTCAACAAGGAAGCTAAGAGAATCATCCTTTCTCACAGCCGCATTTTCGAGGATGCAGCTAAGGAAGAGGAGAAGGCTGAGAAGAAGGCGGCTGCAGCAGCTCGCAAGAGCAAGAAGGCTGCAGAGGAGGCAACTCCCGCTATCCAGAACCAGGCTGCTTCAACAACTCTTGGCGATATCGACGCGCTTGCAGCTCTTAAGAGCAAGCTCGAGGCTGGCGAATAATCAATTTATTCAATACAATCAGGAACAGGCTGCCACAAAAGGCGGCCTGTTCTTTTTTTCGCACAATGCTTGCATATCTATCTCCTGAATGCTAAATTTGCGGACAATGGAGCCATTCGAAGTACACATATTAGGATGCGGGTCGGCGCTGCCTACAACACGCCACAACGCAAGCTCGCAAGTCGTAAAGATTGGCAACAAGCTCTTCATGATTGACTGCGGAGAGGGCACGCAACTGCAATTGCGTCGAGGACACGTCCATTTCTCATTCATAAATCACATATTCATAACGCACCTTCACGGCGACCATTGTTTCGGCCTCATCGGCCTCATATCGACATTCGGCCTTTTAGGACGCACGGCTCCCTTGCACATATATGCCGCCCCCATGCTTGAGAAAATCATGAGACCGCAACTGGACTTCTACTGCAAGGATATAAAATACCCATTGTTCTTTCATGGCATAGACGCCGGCAAGCAGGAGATAATATTCGAGGACAACACAGTTACAGTAGAAACAATACCTCTCAGCCACAGAATGCCATGCTGCGGGTTCCTTTTCAAAGAGAAGCCGAAGAAACGCCATTTGCTTGGCGATGCGGCAAACTACTACAACATACCGGCATACATGCGTACAGCCATAAAAGAGGGAGCCGACTTCACTACTGCCGAAGGCAAGACGATACCCAACAAGTTGCTCACAAGAGAGCCGGACCCGTCACGCAGCTACGCCTACTGCAGCGATACCAAGCCCTGCCCCGCCATATGCAAGCAGATTGAGGGGACCGACCTGCTTTACCATGAGGCGACATTCGCCGAGAGCGAGAAAGAACGTGCGAGACAGACATTCCACAGCACTGCAAGAGATGCGGCAGAGATAGCAAGGAGAGCAAACGTAAAAAGGCTCATCATAGGGCATTATTCTTCACGCTACGAAGATGAGAGCGTTCTTCTAAGCGAAGCAAGGGAGGTTTTCCCCAACAGTTGCTGCACCGACGAGGGAATAGTATTCCATGTATGAAAAGCAAAGAAAATTCACATCTGCATTAAACCCTAATGCCTGAGACGAGTCTAATACAAGACAAAACAAAGGAAACGGTGGACTGTACAAAATATAATGAGACGTTGATAGCCATGCAACTCAAGGACAAGAACTTGAGAAACGCTGCTTTTTCGCTTATTGTAGACTTGTACAGCCGAAAGATTTATTCCCACATAAGGAACATGGTGCTGTCGCACGAGGATGCCGACGACCTTGTCCAGGAGACATTCATAAAGGCATGGAGCAACATCGACAAGTTTAGAGGCGACTCCAAGATATCGACATGGCTCTACCGCATAGCAATAAACGAGACTCTTACCTTTCTGAGAAAGAACCGTAACAATACCATTTCGCTAAGCGGCCGTGAAGCCGAGGTCGCCGACATGATTGCAGGCGACTGTCACTTCAACGGCGACAGGGCGGAAGCGTTGTTCAGAGAGGCCATAAGCCGCCTGCCGAACAAGCAGAGGCTTGCCTTCAACATGAGATATTTCGAAGAAATGCCGTACGAAGAGATGTCAAGCATCCTGAACACGAGCGTAGGAGCCTTGAAAGCGTCGTACCACATTGCAGTAAAGAAAATTGAACAATATATCAGCGAAAAGAATTAAACCTTTTAAGCCTTTTGATATCAAATAGAGAGAAAAGGGAAATCTTTCGCGCTTAAACGAAGATATGAGATGAATTTGGAAGATTACAAAAGAGAGGGCGGATTTATCGTTCCCGAGGGCTACTTCGACAAGCTTGACAGCGATATAAAAAGAGCCACATGCCACAAAAGCGTAGAGCCAGAGAAGAATAAGACTGTCTTCAAGGGCCTCATGCGCTATGCGGCCATGATTGCAATCGTGTTCGCTGCCGCAGCCGGCATTATATACAATTATGCCGACAACCCGGCGGCATTATTGACAAACGGCAGTTCCGTCGCGGAAATGAGCAACGCTTTAGAGGACAACGAGTATATCGAGAACATGCTTGCAGAGTACCCTATAGATGAATATACATTCTATTGCTACATGACAGATTCAGACAACTATTAAAAAAAAGAATATATGAAAAGAGCCATATTCGCAGCCTTATTGGCACTGATTACAATGAATGCCGCTACTGCTCAGGAGCAGAAAAAGCCGCAGGAGAGAAAGAGATTCTCACACGAGGAATTTCAAGAGAGACAGCGCAAGTACATAACAGAGAAAGCGCAGCTTACCGCAGAGGAGGCCGAAGCCTTCTTCCCGTTGTTCTTT
Source organism: Bacteroidaceae bacterium (assembly GCA_017462065.1). Taxonomy (GTDB): domain Bacteria; phylum Bacteroidota; class Bacteroidia; order Bacteroidales; family Bacteroidaceae; genus HGM04593. The sequence continues at coordinate 13,328 of JAFTRV010000040.1, read as the reverse complement.
GAACTTCAGAAGAAGAAATTCGAGATAGAGCGCAACGTACGCAAAGGCATTAAGAGAGAGCGTGGCGAGAAGATGACCGAAGAGCAGTGCCGGGAATTCGTATACCGCATGGCCGACTCCAAGATTGAGATAGCCAAGCTTGAAAGGGAATACACCGACAAATACCTTAAAGCCGTAAGCCCATGCAAGCTTCAACGCATACAGCATGCCGAGCATTCATTCCAGCGCGACCTCATGGAGAAGATGACACGCAACCGCAACAACAAAGCCCCGGAGTGCCAGCCCAAGAAGAACTGACATGCTAAATATAAATCAATTGGCGACATTCGTTAGGTTGTCGCCAATTGATTTATATAGCCCTTTCTACTTCATAGAAGCACCGTCATTCATTCCTTTTCGCTTCGTTCCAAAGCTCGTCCATTTCGGCAAGCGGCATATCACGCAAGCTCTTCCCTTGCTCCTTCGAGCGCTGCTCGACATACGTGAAACGGCTGCGGAATTTCGCATTTGTCAGCTCAAGGGCATTGTCAGGATTTATATCGTAAAGCCTTGCCGCATTCACGAGGCTGAAGAGCAGGTCGCCGAACTCCTTCTCGCAGTTCTCCTTATCGCCGCTTTTCATTTCGGCCTCGACCTCGGAAATTTCCTCCTTTACCTTTGCCCAAACATCCTCTTTTTTCTCCCAATCAAAGCCCACATTAGCAGCCTTTTCCTGCATTCTGTACGCCTTAATCAATGAGGGCATCGAGTTCGGGACACCGCTTAGAATGCTCTTGTTGCCATCCTTCTCCGTCATTTTCAGCTGCTCCCAATTCTTGCACACCTCACCAGCCGTTTCGGCAACCACTTCGCCAAAAACATGCGGATGACGGTATATCAGCTTATCGCACAAACGGTCGCATACATCCTTTAGATCGAACTGCTCCTTTTCGCTTGCAATCTTGGCGTAAAAGGCTACATGGAGAAGCACGTCGCCGAGCTCCTTGCATATGTTAGGCACATCGTCGGCCACGAGGGCGTCGGAGAGTTCAAAGCACTCTTCAATGGTATTCGGACGCAGACTGCTGTTCGTCTGCTTTCTGTCCCAGGGACATTTCTCGCGCAATTCGTCAAGAACATCCAAAAAACGGCTGAAAGCCTCTAAAATTTCATTTCTGCTATGCATTTTTTCATTTATTTACGCTGCGAAGATAAATAATTTAATAATAATAATTAACTTTGCAGATAGTATAAATTCGGATAAATATATAAATTTAAAATATTATGAGCTTAGCAAGCACCTACATACCCGCAGAGGTTGAAGAGAAATGGTACGAATATTGGTTGAAGAACAACCTTTTCCATTCAGAGCCCGACGAGAGAGAGCCCTACACTATTGTGATTCCGCCGCCAAACGTGACAGGCGTGCTTCACATGGGACACATGCTTAACAACACAATCCAGGACATACTTGTACGCCATGCGCGCATGCTGGGCAAGAACGCATGCTGGGTACCGGGTACCGACCACGCATCCATCGCAACCGAGGCTAAGGTCGTAAAGAGACTTGCTGAGCAGGGGATAAAGAAGAGCGACCTCACTCGCGAGGAGTTCCTGAAGCATGCCTGGGAGTGGACCGACGAACATGGCGGCATCATTCTGAAGCAGCTCCGCAAATTAGGTGCGTCGTGTGACTGGGACCGCACGTCGTTCACTATGGACGAAATACGCAGCAAGAGCGTTATCAAGGTATTCTGCGACCTTTACAACAAAGGCCTCATATACCGTGGGCTCCGCATGGTGAACTGGGACCCTAAGGCCCAGACAGCGCTCAGCAACGAGGAGGTCATCTACAGAGAGGAGAAGAGCAAGCTCTACTACCTGAAATATTATGTAGACGAGGCCGCAGGCTGCACCGACGGCGAAGAGAACGGGGCTGTCACATTGGCTCCGACAGATGCTTTCGACCCGACAGTAAAGCACCAGATACTGCACCGTGACGCCAATGGCCGCCGCTATGCAGTAGTAGCTACCACGCGCCCCGAGACAATCATGGGCGACACAGCGATGTGCATCAACCCCAAAGACCCGAAGAACACATGGCTCAAGGGCAAGAAGGTCATCGTTCCTCTTGTAAACAGAGTAATTCCGGTAATCGAGGACCGCTATGTAGAGATTGAGTTCGGTACAGGCTGCTTGAAAGTAACGCCTGCGCACGACACCAACGACTACATGCTCGGCAAGACACATAACCTCGAGACAATAGACATATTCAATGCCGACGCTACACTCAGCGAAGCAGCCGGGCTTTATGTAGGCATGGACCGCATGGAGGTACGCAAGCAGATTGCGAAGGACCTTGCCGACGCAGGGCTTTTGGAGAAGGTCGAGGACTACGACAACAAGGTAGGATACAGTGAGCGTAACGCCGACACGGCTGTCGAGCCGCGTCTCTGCATGCAGTGGTTCCTGCGCATGCAGCACTTTGCGGACATCGCATTGCCTCCTGTAATGGAAGACAGGCTCAAGTTCTACCCCGCAAAATACAAGACCACATACAACAACTGGCTCTCGAACATCCAGGACTGGTGCATCAGCCGCCAGCTGTGGTGGGGCCACCGCATACCCGCATACTTCCTCCCGACAGCCGAGGGCGCAGAGGAGAGATACGTTGTGGCGGAGAGCCGTGAAGAGGCGTTGAAGCTTGCGCAAGCTATTCCCGGATACGAGAGCATCACAGCCGAGGAGCTGCGTCACGACGAGGATGCGCTCGACACATGGTTCAGCTCATGGCTATGGCCCATCTCCCTGTTCAACGGAATACTTGAGCCGGGCAACAAAGAGATAAGCTACTACTACCCCACAAGCGACCTTGTAACAGGACCGGACATCATATTCTTCTGGGTTGCCCGCATGATTATGTCTGGTTACGAATACCAGGGCGAGATGCCTTTCAAGAATGTATATTTCACAGGCATCGTGCGTGACAAGCTCGGACGCAAGATGAGCAAGTCGCTCGGCAACAGCCCCGACCCGCTCGACCTTATCGCCCGTTACGGCGCCGACGGCGTACGCATGGGCATCATGCTCTCTGCTCCTGCCGGCAACGATATTCTTTTCGACGAGAGCCTGTGCGAGCAGGGACGCAACTTCTGCAACAAGATATGGAACGCATTCCGCCTTGTCAAGGGCTGGAGCGTAAGTTCGGACATCGAACAGCCCGAAAGTTCCAAGCTTGCGGTAAAATACTTCAACGAGACACTTGCCAAAGCAGCCTCATTGCTTGAGGACCAGTTCGGCAAGTACCGCCTCAACGAAGCGTTGATGAATGTATACTCTCTCTTCTGGGACGAGTTCTCGGCATGGTATCTCGAGATGATAAAGCCGGCTTACGGAGCGCCTATCGACGCTGCCACGTATGAGGCGACGCTCGGCTTCTTCGACAGCCTGCTTCGCCTGCTCCACCCCTTCATGCCGTTCATTACAGAAGAGCTGTGGCAGAGCATCAAGGAACGCAAAGAGGGAGAGAGCCTCATGACACAGAGCGTCAAGGAGCTTGCCGCCGGACACAATGAAGAGTTCCTTGCTAAGATTGCGATACTGAAGGACGTTATAAGCAACATACGCTCTATGCGCCAGCAGAAGAATCTGTCGCCCCGCGAGCCGCTCGCACTGCAGATTGTAGGCGAGTCGCCTGTTCAGGGGCTCGAATGCATACTGACGAAGATGGGCAACCTCACTTCTATCGAGAATGTGACTACGCCCGACGACACGGCTGTCTCGTTCCGTGTGGGCACGACAGAGTTCGCTATCCCGATGGGCTCGCTCATCGACAAGGACGCTGAGATTGCCAAGATGCAGGAAGAGCTTGCCTACCACGAGAAGTTCCTCAAGAGCGTTGAGGCAAAGCTCAATAACCCCAACTTTGTAAGCAAAGCGCCCGAAAAGATTATCGCTATCGAACGCAAGAAGCAGTCCGACGCTACAGAGAAGATTGCGATGCTTAAAGAGAGCATACAGAAACTTTCCAAATAACAACAGAAAGCAGAGACGAGATGCAGGACAAAAGACGTATAGCAATAATTGCGCTGAGCGCTGCAGCGGCCATTCTCCTTATAGCCGGAATATACTTAGGCGTCGCCTTGCATAAAAGCGAGGCCCATAACGCCGAGGTACAAGAGCTTATGGCTCTTGAGAAAGAGGAGATGCTGAACGACCTTGCGACAGCCCAGCTGCAGTACGACGAGCTTATGATACGCATAAACAACGACTCGCTCAAGTTCAAGCTTGAGAGAGAGCAGATGCGTACGCAGCAGCTGCTCGAGGAGCTTGAGCTGACAAAAGCGACAAGCGCCGCCGAAATCACAAGGCTAAAGAAAGAGCTGAGAACCGTACGTGCCGTCCTGAAGAACTACGTAATGCAGATTGATTCGCTCAACAGAGAGAACGAGTCGCTCAAAAAAGAGAATACTGCCGTACGCAAGAAATACCGTGAAGCCTCAAAGAAGATAGACAACCTCTCCGAGGAGAAGCAGAAACTAAGCGAAAAGGTAACCCTGGCATCGCAGCTCGACGCAACAGGAGTCAGTATTTCTTTGTTAAGAAAGAATGGCAAGGCAACGCCGAGCATCAAGCGCGCCAAGCAGATTGAGGTAAACTTTACCATAACAAAGAACATTACTGCCCCGACCGGCGACAAGGTCGCATATATAAGAATTATGCAGCCGAACGACGAAGTGCTTGCAAAAAGCACAAGCAACACCTTTGTCTACGAAAACCGAAATATCGAATTCTCAATGAGCCGCAAGTTCGAATACACAGGCGAGAGCCGGGAGCTGACGCTCTATTGGGATATCGAGGAGACATTGCAGAACGGAGAATACAAAGCATTTATATTTGTTGACGGAAACATGATAGGTTCCGGCAGCGCAACGTTTGAACAATAAGCGAAAGATGAAACGAATACTTGTGACAGGAGGAGCCGGCTTCATTGGCTCACACCTTTGCGAAAGGCTTCTGAAAGACGGCAATGACGTCATCTGCCTCGACAACTACTTCACAGGCAGCAAGGACAACATCCGCCACCTTATCGGCAACGACCATTTCGAGCTTGTACGCCACGATGTCACACAGCCCTACACGGCCGAGGTCGATGAGATATACAACCTTGCATGCCCGGCATCGCCGGTACACTACCAGCACGACCCTGTAAAGACGATACAGACGTGCGTCATCGGCTCAATGAACATGTTAGGACTTGCGAAGAGAGTGGGCGCGAAGATACTCCAGGCATCGACAAGCGAGGTGTACGGCGACCCGAATATCCACCCGCAAGTAGAGAGCTATTGGGGCAACGTGAACCCCATTGGCATACGTTCATGCTATGACGAGGGCAAAAGATGCGCCGAGACACTGTTCATGGACTACCACAGACAGAACGATGTACGCATAAAGATTATCCGCATATTCAACACTTACGGCCCGCGCATGAGCATGAATGACGGACGCGTAGTGTCGAACTTCATTGTCCAGGCATTGAAAGGAGAGGACATAACCATATATGGCGACGGCAAGCAGACCCGCAGTTTCCAGTATGTCGATGACCTTGTAGAGGGCATGGTACGCATGATGGAGACCGGCGATAAGTTCGTTGGCCCTGTAAACATAGGCAACCCGGGCGAGTTCACCATGCTCGAGCTTGCCGAGAAGGTCATTGAGCTGACTGGCTCTAAATCAAGGATTGTATTCGAGCCGCTGCCACAGGACGACCCCCGCCAACGCAAGCCCGACATTTCACTTGCCCACAAAGAGCTTAGAGGCTGGAAGCCGGAGATAAAGCTCGACGAAGGGCTTGCAAAGACCATAAGCTACTTCAGAACATTAATTTAAAGATTATACAAGATGAACATTTTAGAATTGAGCGAACAGGAAATTGTACGCCGTGAAGCTCTTGCTGAGCTCCGCAACATGGGCATAGATCCCTACCCCGCAGCAGAATACCCTACAAACGCATTCTCAACAGACATAATTGCAGAATTCAAGGACGAAGAGGAGCAGCGTGAGGTATGCATCGCAGGCAGAATGATGAGCCGCCGTGTAATGGGCAAGGCGTCATTCATTGAACTGCAGGACTCTAAAGGCAGAATTCAGGTATACATAACACGTGACGATATATGCCCGGGAGAGAACAAGGACGGTTACAACGTTCTCTTCAAGCGTATCCTTGACATTGGCGACTTTGTCGGCATCAAGGGCTTCGTATTCCGCACGCAGACAGGCGAGATTACCGTACACGCTAAGGAGCTTACTATTCTGTCAAAGAGCATCCGCCCGCTTCCTATAGTAAAATACAAGGACGGCGTTGCGTACGACAAGTTCGAGGACCCCGAATTGCGTTACCGTCAGAGATACGTGGACCTTGTCGTGAACGATGAAGTGAAAGAGATTTTCATCAAGCGCAACAAGATTTACAGCTCTATGCGCGAGTTCTTCAATTCAAAGGGCTACATGGAGGTCGAGACTCCGGTATTGCAGTCTATCCCAGGCGGTGCGGCGGCACGTCCGTTCATCACTCACCACAATGCGCTCGACATACCTCTTTACCTTCGCATTGCCAATGAGCTTTACCTGAAACGTCTTATCGTAGGCGGCTTTGAGGGCGTATACGAGTTCTCCAAGAACTTCCGCAACGAGGGTATGGACCGTACGCATAACCCTGAGTTCACATGCATGGAGATTTATGTCTCATACAAGGACTACAACTGGATGATGTGCTTCACCGAGCAGATGCTCGAGAAAATCGCTATGGACGTGAACGGCACGACCGATGTTCAGGTAGGCGAGAATGTCATCAGCTTCAAGGCTCCGTTCCGCAGAGTGACAATGCTCGACTCTATCAAGGAGTTCACAGGCTACGACCTCAATGGCAAGAGCGAGGAGGAGATTTTCGCTATCTGCAAGGAGCTTAAGCTCGAGGTGGACGAGACAATGGGCAAGGGCAAGCTTATCGACGAGATATTCGGCGAGTTCTGCGAAGGCAACTACATACAGCCTACATTCATCACAGACTACCCCATTGAGATGTCACCTCTTTGCAAGCGCCACCGCAGCAACCCCGACCTGACAGAGCGTTTCGAGCTTATGGTGAACGGCAAGGAGCTTTGCAACGCATACAGCGAGCTTAACGACCCGATTGACCAGGCCGAGCGCTTCCAGGAGCAGTTGCGCCTGAGCGAGAAGGGCGACGACGAGGCGATGTTCATCGACAAGGACTTTGTCCGCGCGCTTGAATACGGCATGCCTCCTACATCGGGCATGGGTATCGGCATGGACCGTCTGGCTATGCTCATGACAGGACAGACAACAATACAGGAGGTGCTTTTCTTCCCGCAGATGCGTCCCGAGAAGAAGGTGCCTAAGGACAATGCCGCAGCGTTCGCCGCCATAGGCGTCCCCGAAGAGTGGGTACCTGTACTGCACAAGGCCGGCTACAACCTCGTCAATGACCTGAAGGGCGGCAACGCACAGAAGATACAGATGGAGATTGGCGGAATAAACAAGAAGTACAAGTTAGGATACACCAATCCTTCGGTGAATGACGTCGCTGCCTGGATTGAGAAGCTTGCATAACCATAAACAATTATATCATGGAACTTTCCAACAAACAGGTTGCCATTATGGGCGGCGGCAGTTGGGCTACGGCTATTGCCAAGATAATACTCAACAATGTCGAGACCATAAACTGGTACATCAGACGTGATGACCGCATAGAGGATTTCAAGCGCTTGGGACATAACCCGGCCTACCTGTCCGCCGTTAAATTCGATACGGACAGAATAAATTTCTCGTCGGACATCAACAAAGTTGTAAAAGAGAGTGACATTCTGGTGTTCGTCACACCTTCGCCCTACCTCAAGAACCACTTGAAGAAACTGAAAGCAGACCTTGAGGACAAGTTCATCGTGAATGCAATCAAAGGTATCGTTCCCGATGAGAACCTTATCATTTCGGAATATTTCAATAAGGTATATAAGGTACCTTATGAGAACATTGCAGCAATAGCGGGCCCGTGCCACGCCGAGGAGGTCGCTCTCGAACGCCTTTCGTACCTTACTGTCGGCTGTTCAAGCATAGACCATGCGAAGCAGTTCGCCAAGAAGCTCGGCAACAGCTTCATCAAGACATCGGTCAGCGACGACGTTGTCGGCATCGAGTACGGCTCAGTGCTGAAGAACATATACGCCATTGCGGCAGGCATATGCAGCGGACTGAAGTATGGCGACAACTTTCAGGCAGTGCTTATGTCGAACGCAGCTATTGAGATGAACCGTTTCCTGAGCGTGGTACACCCTATCGAGCGTACTATCAACGATTCCGTTTACATGGGCGACCTGCTCGTGACAGGATATTCACGATTCAGCCGCAACCGTGTGTTCGGAAGCATGATTGGAAAGGGCTACTCCGTGAAGAACGCACAGATTGAGATGGAGATGATTGCCGAGGGCTATTATGCGGCAAAGTGCATCAAGGAGATAAACGAGCACTACCGCATAAACACTCCTATCATTGACGCTGTCTATAATATCCTTTACGAAGGCATCTCCCCGGTCATTGAGATTAAACTATTAACCGACTCATTCAAATAAAACCATACAGCAATGAAGAATATATCATTGAACATCGACAAGGTAACAAGTTTTGTTACAAGAGAACAGATTATGGCTCTTGAGCCACAGGTAAAGAGCGCCCAGAAGGCACTCGAAGAGGGAACTCTCCCCGGCAACGACTTCTTGGGCTGGTTGCACCTTCCTTCTTCAATAACAAAGGAGCACATCGACGACATCAACGCTACGGCAAAGACCCTTCGCGAGAACTGCGAGGTAGTTGTTGTAGCCGGTATCGGCGGCAGCTACTTGGGCGCTCGTGCAGTCATCGAGGCGCTGAGCAATAACTTCGCTGCGCTCTTGAACGACAACAAGAACCCGAGAGTCATCTTCGCCGGACACAACATCAGCGAGGACTACCTGTTTGAGCTTACCGAGTACCTGAAGGACAAGAAGTTCGGCGTTATCAACATATCCAAGTCGGGCACGACAACCGAGACAGCCCTTGCGTTCCGCCTGCTCAAGAAGCAGTGCGAGGAGCAGCGTGGCAAGGAGACGGCAAGCAAGGTAATAGTAGCTATCACCGACGCTGTCAAGGGCGCAGCACGCATCACTGCCGACAAAGAGGGCTACAAGAGCTTTATCATCCCCGACAACGTAGGCGGACGTTTCTCAGTTCTTACCCCTGTAGGCCTGTTGCCTATCGCTGTCGCAGGCTTTGACATCGAGGCTCTCGTGAACGGAGCGAGAGACATGGAGAAGGGCTGCGCTCCCGAAGTTCCGTTCGAGAAGAACATCGCAGCTATGTACGCCGCAACACGCAACGCTCTTTATGCCGACGGCAAGAAGATTGAGATTCTGGTGAACTACCAGCCAAAGCTCCACTTCACATCGGAATGGTGGAAGCAGCTCTACGGCGAGAGCGAAGGCAAGGAGAACAAGGGCATTTTCCCTGCGTCGGTAGACTTCACGACAGACCTTCACTCAATGGGTCAGTGGATTCAGGAGGGCGAACGCACTATCTTCGAGACAGTGCTGTCTATTGAGAAGCCCAACAGCTCGCTCACCGTTCCGAGCGACGAGGAGAACCTCGACGGCCTCAACTTCCTTGCCGGCAAGCATGTCGATGAGGTGAACAAGATGGCGGAATTAGGCACGCAGCTCGCGCATGTCGATGGCGGCGTACCCAACATCCGCATCTCAATACCGGAGCTCAACGCATATTACATTGGCCAGCTGCTCTACTTCTTTGAGATTGGCTGCGGCATAAGCGGTTACATATTGGGAGTAAACCCATTCAACCAGCCGGGCGTTGAGGCATACAAGAAGAACATGTTCGCGCTCCTTGACAAGCCGGGCTACGAAGAGGAGAGCAAAGCTATCCGTGCAAGACTATAATGAGCTATAGAGAAGCAATTGAAGAATATAAGCAACTGCATGGCTATGAAGCCATGCAGTTGCGTGCTGTTTTGTTCGACATGGATGGCGTGCTGTTCGACTCGATGCCCTACCATGCAGCGGCATGGTCACAGGTAATGAGCGACGCAGGCTTCACATTCTCCAAAGAGGATGTCTACATGAACGAAGGACGCACAGGCGCCGACACCATAAACACGGCAAGCCTTGCTCAGTTCGGCAAGCCGGCGACACAGGAACAGATAGACGCCCTCTGCCGTGCCAAATGCGAGCTGTTCGACACTTACCCCGCCACTCCACGAATGGAGGGAGCGATAGAGCTCGTAAAAAAGGTAAAGGCGTGCGGACTGACGCCAATGATTGTCACTGGCAGCGGCACTCCCACCCTGCTCGACCGCATACAGAGCAACTTTCCCAGGCTCTTTGACGAAAACCACATTGTCACGAGCTTCAACGTGAAGCGAGGGAAGCCCTACCCCGACCCTTACTTGCTCGCAATGGAGAAAGGAGGACTTAAGCCGCATGAGGCCATTGTCGTAGAGAACGCCCCATTGGGAGTCACGGCAGGCGTCGCAGCAGGGCTGTTTACCGTTGCGGTAAACACCGGTCCCTTGAAAGAGAAGGTGCTGAGCGATGCAGGAGCGAGCATTGTATTCCCGTCCATGCAGGCTTTGCGTGATGAATGGGAGAGACTGCACGACGCATTGACAAGATAACTCGACATTGCAATGAAGAGGATAGCCAAGCAGATAAGCGATAATATAAGCAGCCACTACTCCGCAGGAGAGGTGGCTGCGCTCGCTCGCATCATAGCCACAGAACTGCTTGGAATATCCGACATGGCATACTATCTCAAGGAGGATACGACGCTAACGGCAGAACAGCGACAGCTGCTTGACGACGCAATAGAGAGACTGCAGAAAAAAGAGCCGATACAATACATTCTCGGCTATAGCGATTTCTGCGGACTGCGTTTCAAGGTAACCACCGCGACTCTGATACCACGCCCCGAAACAAGCGAGCTTGTGGAGTGGGTAGCAAGCGAAAGCAAAGGCGGCGAACAAATACTCGACATTGGAACAGGCAGCGGCTGCATTGCGATATCGCTCGCAAAAAAGATAAGAGGGAGCAAAGTTACGGCATGGGACATCTCTGCCGATGCTCTTGCAACAGCAGAAGAGAACAGCGCGAGCAATTCAGCAGACGTAGTATTCGAGGAAGTGGATATACTCAACTGCGACACATGCGGCAAGAAATTTGACATTATAGTGAGCAATCCGCCATATATAAAAGAGGAGGAGAAAAAAGGAATGGAAGCGAACGTGCTCGATTGGGAGCCCCACACTGCCCTTTTCGTTCCCGATAGTGACCCGTTGCTCTTCTACCGCGCCATAGCGGAAAAAGCTACAGACATGCTCACCGACGGCGGAAAGCTCTATTTTGAGATAAACCGCATGTACGGCAAGGAGATATGCTCCATGCTCGCAGGAATGGGCTACACAGGCATTGAACTACGCAAGGACTTCGCCGACAACGACAGAATGATCAAAGCCATATTGCCATGAAAGAATACTCCGAGTCCGAAGCGTTGAACAAAGCCGCAGCATACTGCACTCTGTGCGAGAGGTGCGTGAGCGAGGTGACAGCCAAGCTCGCCGCATGGGGCATGGACGATGCTCAGCAGAGACGCATCATCGGAAGGCTGAAAGAGGAGGGCTTCATTGACGAGGCACGTTACTGCTGGGCTTTCGTGAACGACAAGGTGCGTTTCAACCGTTGGGGACGGATAAAGATATCGGCTGCGCTGCGTGAAAAGCACCTGCCTCAAGAGTACGTAAGAGAGGCAATGGAAAACATTGACGAAGATGCTTACATGCATGCGCTTAAAGAGGTGATTGCCGCTAAGCGGAAAGAGCTGAAAGGCAAAGACGATATTGCGGCGCAGCAGAAAATCATACGCCACGCCGCAAGCCGCGGCTACGAAGCGTCAATAATTCTAAAAGAGATAAAATACCAGGGCGATGAAATGGATTTCTGACCTCATAGACCTGCTGTTCCCCCGTCATTGCATCGTATGCGGCGAGATACTCTCCCGTCAGGAGCAGGATATGTGCCTCGACTGCCTTTACAAGCTGCCGAAGATAGAACAGATGCACCTCGACGAAATTGAAAAGGTTTTCTGGGGCAAATGCGACATTGCGGCAGCAACGTCATATATCTATTACCGCAAAGGGTCGCCCTACAACAGGCTTATTCACAGACTAAAGTACGGCAACCGCCCCGAGACGGGCGTCCGACTGGCGAGAATGGCAGCGGAGAGCCTAAAGGAGAGAGGTTTCTTTGACGGCATTGACGCAATTGTTCCGCTACCCCTGTCAAAGAAGAAACAGCGCCGCAGAGGCTACAACCAATGCGACTACATTGCCGAGGGACTTTCGGCAGTGAGCGGAATTCCTGTAATAAAAGACTCCGTAACACGAAAAAAGGCCAACGAGACACAGACACACAAAAGCCGTGACGAGCGTTGGAAGAATGTTGAAGGCATCTTCGAGCTTACAAGGCCGGAGCTGATAGACGGAAAGCACATTCTGCTCATAGATGATATTCTGACCACAGGAGCGACCCTGACAAGCTGCGCTGCTACAATACAGCAAGGCTGTAACTGCAGAATAAGCATCTTTACACTTGCATATACTTATAATGGTATTTGACATAAAGAAGCCCGGAGCAGAAACTCTTACCCCGGGCAGCTATTAGTTAATAATTTCATTACTTGACAATCACCTTGCCATTGTCATAGACTTTACCTCTCTTCTGAATAGTGAAATTATACATTCCGCTGCGCATCATTGCAGCCTTTACCTTTACGGTGTTCTCTCCAGTATTTATTGCACGGCGTTCTACAAGCTGTCCGTTTACGCCTGTAATGATGAGTTCACGCTCCGTATCGTCCTCGTCATTGAGGGTAATGGTAATCTCTTCGTTGCGGTCAGCTACAGTAGGGCGTATATTCATGTTGCCACGTATTTCACGTACTTTCTGCACAGAAGTTCCGTTGCTACTCTTTTTCAGTTCGTAAAAAGATGTTTTTTCTTCAGTGTATTCGCCTTCGACATACTTGTGTGATCGTACTACAAAATATTCTTTCCCTGAAATGTTTAGAAAAACGACACTAAATCTTAAATCTTTATTTAAGTTTCGCAAGTAAAAAATATAGCTTTTAGTTCTGTATATCACAGAAAATGAGTATCTTTAAGTACCACCTTCAAAGTACTCTTACTAAAAGCTATGGTCAAAGATAAACATATTATTTCAGAACTCAATGCGTTC
>JAFTRV010000039.1 GCA_017462065.1 Bacteroidaceae bacterium | reverse complement strand
GTTGCTTGGCCCCCAGACTTTGCTGGTGAGCCAAAATGGTGCGTGTAGGGAACGATGTAGTCCCGTCACGCTCCAATTTTGTTTATACATCTCGCATCAGCGGAAGATGCTCGATTTCAGAGCCGTACTTTCAAAACTGCTATACACATTTTACTCGTAGGGAAATGGATTTAACCACAACCTCCATGTAGTCTTCTATGTAGGATTTCGCAATTTTCGTAAAAACAAACACTGAAAATCAATCAGTTAAAAGTAAAAAGACCTATCCATCATAGGCTGCCTCTCCTTATTGTAATCAGTTTCTGAAAGTAAGAAGCTCGTTCGTCGCATCGGCTATCACTGGCCTGCTTCTGTCAATGTTGCCTGCAAGCATCTGCTTAGAGAGGTCGTTGAGCAGGAGCTTCTGTATAGCCCTCTTTATCGGTCTTGCTCCGAACTCGGGGTCGAAGCCTGCCTTTGCGATGAATTTCACTCCGGCTTCGGTAACTTCGAGCGTCACTCCGTTCTCTTTGAGCAATTCCGTAACGGCTGATATCTGCAGTCGTACAATCTGCTCGATTTCCTCTTCGTTCAGAGGCGTGAACATTATGGTCTCGTCAATCCTGTTCAGGAACTCGGGGCGAATGCTCTTCTTTAGCATCTCGAGTATCTTCTCTTTTGTCTCTTCGATGATACGCTCCCTGTTCTGCGGGCCAATCTTCTCGAACTGCTCTTGGATATATGCGCTTCCGAGGTTGCTCGTCATTATTATGATGGTGTTCTTGAAGTTCACTACACGCCCCTTGTTGTCGGTCAGGCGGCCGTCGTCAAGCACCTGCAGCAGAATGTTGAACACGTCGGGGTGAGCCTTTTCAATCTCGTCGAAGAGAACGACGGAGTAGGGCTTGCGTCGTACCGCTTCCGTGAGCTGTCCGCCTTCGTCGTATCCTACATATCCCGGAGGGGCTCCGATAAGACGCGACACGGAGAATTTCTCCTGATACTCGCTCATGTCTATTCTTGTCATAAGCGTCTCGTCGTTGAAAAGGTAGGCTGCAAGAGCTTTCGCAAGCTCTGTCTTGCCGACGCCTGTGGTTCCGAGGAATATGAATGAGCCGATAGGGCGTTTCGGGTCCTGAAGGCCGGCCCTGCTGCGTCGTACAGCGTCGCTTACGGCCTGTATCGCCTCTTCCTGGCCTATAACCCTTTTGTGCAGTTCGTCTTCAAGGTTGAGCAGCTTCTCACGTTCGCTCTGCAGCATCTTGCTTACAGGGATGCCTGTCCAGCGTGACACTACGTCCGCAATGTCTTCGGCTGTGACTTCCTCTTTTATCATCGCGTCACCGCCTTGAGCCTGCAGCAATTTTTCCTGTGTAGCGGCAATGTCGCTCTCGAGCTCCTTTATCTTGCCGTACCTTATCTCAGCCACACGGCCGTAGTCACCCTCCCGCTCGGCCTTTTCGGCTTCGAACTTAAGCTCCTCTATCTCGTGCTTGGCGTTCTGTATGTTGTCGGCAAGCTCCTTTTCATGCTGCCATTTGGCACGTTTGCTCTTCTCCTGCTCCTTGTATGACGAAATCTCCTTGCTGAGCATCTCTAACTTAGGCTCGTTCTTCTCACGCTTGATAGCCTCACGCTCAATTTCAAGCTGTTTGATATGGCGTGAAATCTCATCAAGCTCCTCGGGGAGGGAATCCCTCTCCATACGAAGCTTTGCGGCAGCCTCGTCAATGAGGTCGATAGCCTTGTCGGGCAAGAAACGCTCTGTGATGTAACGGTCGCTCAGAGTTACAGCCGCTATCAGAGCGTCGTCCTGGATACGTACCTTGTGGTGGCTTTCGTAACGCTCTTTCAAGCCTCGCAGAATGGATATGCTGCTCATCTTGTCGGGCTCATTGACCATTACGCTCTGAAATCTTCGTTCAAGGGCCTTGTCCTTCTCGAAATATTTCTGATACTCGTCGAGGGTGGTCGCTCCGATAGAACGCAATTCGCCTCTTGCAAGAGCCGGCTTCAAGATGTTCGCGGCGTCCATGGCGCCTTCGCCTTTTCCTGCGCCTACAAGGGTGTGTATCTCGTCGATAAAGAGTATGATTCTTCCTTCGGCCTTGATAACCTCGTTGATTACCGCTTTGAGCCTCTCCTCGAACTCGCCTTTGTATTTTGCTCCGGCAACAAGAGCGCCCATGTCAAGCGAGTAAATCTGCTTGTCCCTCAAATTGTCGGGAACATCGCCTCTTACGAGCCTGTGGGCGAGCCCTTCTACAATGGCTGTCTTTCCCGTTCCCGGCTCGCCGATGAGTATGGGGTTGTTCTTCGTGCGTCGGCTCAGTATCTGCAGTATTCGCCTTATTTCGTCATCACGTCCTATTACAGGGTCGAGCTTGCCGCTCTTTGCCGAATCGTTAAGGTTGATAGCGTACTTGCCGAGTGCCTGATAGCTCTCTTCGGCGCTTTGCGACCTTACGTTCTCGCCTTGACGCAGCTCCTTAATGGCTTTCTCGACCTCGCTGCTGCTTGCTCCGTTGCTCTTAAGTATTCTTGACACCGGGCTTTCCACATCAATGAGCGCAATAAGCAACGGCTCTACAGAGACGAACTCATCGCCGTACCTCTTCGCTGTCTCTTCGGCCTTTGTTATTATCTTGTTGCTCTCTCTGCTCAAATATGGGTCGCCTCCGCTCACCTTAGGCAGCGATGCGATATTGCTATTTACTTCGTTCTTTACCTTATTGATATTACAACCTGACTTCTGCAACAGGAATGAGACAATCTGCTCGCTGCTTTTCAGAACTCCTCCCATTATGTGTGCAGGCTCAATGACTTGCTGTCCGTTTGATTGCGCTATGCCGACAGCCTCTTGAATAGCCTCTTGGGCTTTGTTTGTAAATTTGTTAAAGTTCATGTTTAAATCTCCTTTCAACGGAGATAGAACAAATTGCACGCCAACTAAGTTTCGACTGCCGTTTTGTCCTAACTTCAGACAAAACGGCAGTCGAAACTTGGGCTTGTAATAGGGGAAGTCCTTAATATATATCCTCGGGCTTGCTGATGTCGTTTATGATTCTGGTAGGGACAAGTTCCAGATAGTCTTGCTCGAACTGCGTGGAAGACCCTGCATCGCTCACATCCTTGAAGCGTATCCAATAAGGTCTCTTGTCGAGTTTGAATATGCCTATAATCTTGCGTAATGCCTGCTCGCTGTCGCGTAGAGTGCCGTGTTCCGCTTCAGCGTCCACGACAATGCTTGCAGGGCCTCTCATGTAGCCTCTGTTACGCATGGCCTTATCGCTCAGCTTCGCATCCTCCTCGCTCAGTTCCTTTACCGGTTCCCAGCCTATGAGCGCTTCTGTATGCTCGTTCCAACGAAGGTCCACTGGTATTCCTGTGATTTTGCCGTCAAAGTAGAATTGGCAAACGCCTCTGTAATAACCCTTTCCGTATCCGAATCGTATTTCATAGTCGCCCGGCGGTACGGAGGGTATGCGATATTCGAAATCGTATTTTCCCTCTACGAGTAGCTCGTCGCCCTGCATTAGCGCATAGCTGTCAAGTCCGGTTGAGTGAGGGCGTAAATAGAATATCTCACAGTCGTTTCCGTTAATCTTAAGTTTCTTGCTGAAATCGCCGGGGATATATGTTGCGGTTTCGCCGTCCTTCGACAATGACCAGCGTACGGCGTTGTTGGTAAGCTCCGGCATTATTGAGCCTAAGTCAATGCGTATTCTTTCGTTCAGCACGTTGGCAATCATTTCCTTCTCGTTGTATATTAGAATACGGTCGATAGTGTGAATAATGCCATTAAGTGCTGTCTGTTCGAAATCCTTTAGTTCCGGGTACTTCTCCTTCGTGGCAGAAATCTTATCAACTACAACATTAATATGATTGGCCATTTCCGGGTCTTTAACGAACTGTCCCTTTTCTTGTCCGTAGTTTATTATAATCTCTTGCTTGAGCGCTTCGTTTGTGTATGGTTTTGTGACCTTAATCATTGCATAAGGCAGCAATGTCTCGAAATAGTCATAGCTGTCGAAGTTCTTGCTGAGATTGACGTCTGATTTGAAATTCGCATTTTCGTAATTCTGCATGATAAAACCGCCGGGGCCCGTACTCGAACTGTATGATAGCTGTCGGTCAATTATGTGGTATGCCACAAACCTGTATAACGGGTTGTCCTTATGGCGGTAGTTTTTCAATATCTCCTCGCTCAGTTCGTTGCCGTTCTCGTCATAGTTGTACCATTTGTTGGCAAGCTCGATAATGTCGTCAATCGTTTCGTATCCTAATGACTTGAATAGCGCGTCGGGCTCGGCAAGCAGGGTGTATCTCTGTTTTTTCTCTTTTGGAAGAGGACATACGATTTCTTCGGTGTCAAGCTTAGCGCCTTTTGCCAATGGGTCATACTCAGGGTCAATCTCATGAATATTCAATATTGAGTCGATTCCAGTCATGGCAATCGCTTGGTGTAAAAGATTAAATGCTTTTTGTTTATTCAAATGGTCGGGCAGCATCTCGTTTGACGGGTTCATTACGGCATCGACTACCTGTATATAGCCGTTCTCCATTTTCAGGTCTTGTTCAATGATGCGGGACTTGTTGTTCAGAAGAGTGAATGTCCGGCCGCTCTCATCGGTTATCCATTCGACGGTCGTCAAACGGTTGTTCATGGTTGTCATGGGGAATGAGCCTTCATGTACTTCTATGGTCCTGTAACCCATCTCTATGATGTGGTTCTTGGCTATTTTAGTAGCCGTTTCCTCGCTTAAATCATTGACATCGGTGGAGGTGATTTCAGGGTTCTTTTGTGCTACTTGCTCCTCCAGAAACGCCTCTACAGCCTCGTTTGTGGGAGCAAAACAGGTGTATGAACCGTACGTGGACAATGTCTTGAGAATGCTGCCGGCACCTTTATTTCCAAGCTTTGCCTTTTTGAGTATCTCCGTAAACTTGCTGAACTTTTCGGGGTACTTCTCAAGATGCCCTGAAATCAGTTCGCCGGTGAAGGTAAAACGGTTTTCCTCCTTCATGGTATCCCTGCAGCCCGAAAGCATTGCCAGTACTGCACTGAATGTAATTGTTAAAACGCTTTTGTAAAAGGTGCTTTTCATAATAGCTGACTTATCTTTAGTTGCAGTTTTCGTTCCATATAGTTCCGTTCATGTCCGCAGGCATTGACCAACCGCTCTGTGAACTCAGGTTGCAATAGCCGGTAGCAGGCCCGTCGGGCATGCATGAACGCTTGAACTGCTGAATGAAGAATCTTCTCATGAATGTAGAAAGCCACTTCTTTATCGTTTCAGCATCATACGTGCCTTTGAAGGCCCTCTCTGCAAGGAACTGTATCTTTTCGGGAGCGAACTGGTTGCGTATGAAGTTGTAAAGGAAAAAGTCGTGCAGCTCGTATGGGCCGACAAGGTCTTCGGTCTTCTGCTTTATGTTGCCGTTGTCGGCAGGTATAAGCTCCGGTGATATCGGCGTGTCAATGATGTCCAACAGGGTAGAGCGTATGGCTTCGTCCTTGCTCTTGCCTGCGACCCAACGTACAAGGTGCTGCATAAGGGTCTTCGGCACTGAAGCATTTACTCCGTACATGCTCATGTGGTCGCCGTTGTAGGTCGCCCATCCGAGAGCGAGCTCCGACAAGTCGCCTGTTCCCACGACGATGCCGTTGCTTTGGTTAGCGATGTCCATGAGAATCTGAGTGCGTTCTCTCGCCTGAGAGTTCTCGTAGGTTATGTCATGCTTGTCAATGTCATGGGAGATGTCCTTGAAGTGCTGCATGCATGCATCTTTTATTGAAATCTCCTTTATTGTCACGCCCATGCTCTGCATCAGTTTCAGCGCATTGTTGTATGTACGGCCCGAGGTGCCGAAGCCCGGCATTGTCACGGCTATGATGTCGCTTGCCTTCTTGCCGGCCATTTCGCACGCCTTCTCAGTGACAAGCAAGGCAAGGGTGGAGTCAAGCCCGCCGGAAATGCCTATTACGCATGTTGAGCATCTTGTATGCTCTATCCTTCGTGCGAGGCCGGTTGCCTGTATCATGAATATATCCTCGAAGCGTCTTTCTCTCTCTTCGTCGCATTCCGGAATAAACGGGGTAGGGCTCACGGTCCTGCATATGTCGTCGTTGCCGTTCTCTTCCTGGCGTATATGAATGTATGCGGTATTGCCGGCTGCGGCGAAATTGCTGTCGCCTTTGCGTCTGTTGGCAATCTTCTCGATGTCTATTTCTGTAATTGTGTACTGCGACGTTGTGGCAAAGCGCCTGCCCTCTGCTATTATATGCCCGTATTCGGCAATGGCGTTATAGCCGGCATATACGCCTTTGCTTGTGGATTCTCCCCAGCCGCTGCATGCGTACATGTATCCGCATTTGTAGCGTCGGCTCTGCTCCTCAATTCTGTTCCCGGTCTGTCTGTTGCTATCGGCGAACTCTTCGGTTGCCGCAAGGCTGAGTATTATCTCTGCTCCGTTCATTGCAAGGATAGCTCCTTGAGGAACGGGTGAAGATGCCTCGTCGCCAATCTCTATTCCGAAAGAATACCTTCCGGTGGTGAAGACGGCGTTCCTCAGAACAGGCGCTTCCTGTCCTGCCAAAGCTAAGGAGCCGGCCGTAAGTGTGTCGCCGTCGCAGAACTGCCTTGTATTGCGGCAGTTGTTCTTCGCTACGACTCCTTTTATTTCTCCTCTGTGCATTACGACGGCACAGTCGTAGAGCGAATACCCTGCTGATACGGGAGCGCCGAAGACTATTATCGGCTCTAATGCCTTTGTGGCTTCCGCAATGTCGCTTATGGCTTCACTGCACTTTTCAGTCATCAATTTGTGCAGGTATGTGTCGCCGCAACTATTTGATGTCAGGCACAGTTCGGGAAACAATATCAGTTCTACGCCTTTCTCAGCGAGTTCCTTGCATAAGGAGACTATCTCAGAAGCGTTCTTATTGCAGTCGCCCGTTGCTATGGCGGGAACAACTGTTGCAGTCCTGACAAAACCGTATTTCATCTTATTGTATTTTATATAAGGTATAATGTTGATTGTTGCAAATATAGTGCAAATCGGGCAGATAAAAAAAACACTTCTTTTTTATCCCCGGCTGCAATATATGTTCAAATCCGCCTTATAAATACATTTGTCATGTATTCGCAACTGCTGCGGCACAAAAAACGGTGGGCGGCTCCAATGAGGCGGGCCGCCCTCCGTTTTGATATTAATTCTGGTCTTCCGGTTTTCTTTGGTCTGTGATTATTCTTGTCGGTACGAGCTCAAGGTAGTCTTGGTTGAACTGGTCTCTGCCGGTCGAGTTCTCCGTTACGTTCTTGAATCGCAGCCAATGGTCTCTCCTGCCTAATTTCTGTGTACCTATGATTTTGCGAAGAGCCTTTTCCGAAGCGCGCATGCTTTTGTCCTTTTCCAATTCGCAGCTTGCAGGGCCTTTCATGAAACCTCGGTTACGCATAGCTTTGTCGTTCTCAAGAATTTCGGCTTCGCTCATTTCATTTTCCTCTTCGTCAATCCATCCTACAATAGCTATATTGGCTTCTTTGTCTGTCATGTCTACTGGAATTCCGCAAATCTCGCCATCGAAATAGAATTGGCATATGCCGCGCAAATCGGATGCGCTATATCCGAAACGTATCTCGTAGTCGCCAGGCGGAACATGCGGTATGCGGTACTGGAAGTCGTACTTTCCGGTCACGAGCAACTCGTCTCCCTGGTAGTTTACATATGCGCTGACAGATGTAGAGTGGGGGCGTAGGTAATATACATTGGCGTCGGCACTGTTCGTTACAAGGCGTTCGCAATATCCGTTAGGAATGTATGTGATTTTATATATGTCGTTTTTAGCCCAACGAACCCTGTTGTTGGTAAGCTCAGGGAATAGCGAAGCGGCATCCCAACGCATGCGCTCGTTAAGTATGTTACCGCTCATCTCTTTATCGTCGTACACGAGAATCTTGTTTATGGTATGTATTGTTCCGTTTATGGCGCTCTGCCCGAAATCTTTTACTCCGGACTTGTCGGCTGTCTGAACAATCACATTGATGTACTTGCTCATGTCGATGTTGTCGGTACGCGGCAAACGGTATGTTCCGTTTTCCTGAGCGTAGTTAAGAACAATAGGCGTCTCGTTATCGTTCTCTGCCCTAAGCTCTACGTTCGTAAAAGGCTTGGTCACCTTGATAAGGGTGAAAGGCAGCATTGTCTCGAAGTAATCATAGCGGTCAAACCTCGTAGGCAAGTTGATTTCTGATTTGAAGCCGTCTCCGCCCTCGTAGTTCTCCATGATAAAACCGCCGGGGCCGCTTGAAGAACTGTACTCCAACTGTCTGTCAATAATATGGTATGCAACGAACTTATAAAGAGCGTTGGCTGTGTCCTTGTAATTGCCCTCTGCTGCGTCTCCGTAAATTGATTTCGCCAAAGTGTAGAGCGAGGGGATGTCCGTGATTTCAATGCCGAGGTGGTTGTTCTCCGGATTTGCGAATGTGGCGTCTGTTTCAATAAGAACCGTGTATCGCTGACGAAGTTCTTCCGGGTATGGAGCTTTGCCCTCTCTATCGATTGTGATAGGACCGAACTGCAATCCGTCATATTCCGGGTCTATGTTGTCATGAAGGTTGAGAACCGCATCAAGGCCGGTCGAATCAATGGCCTCGGCGAATAATTTGAACTCATTGTGAAGTTTTATCTGTGCGGGAAGCAGGTTGTTTGACGGGCTGAGCATCTTGTCGATTACCTGAACGTAGCCGTTCTCGGTCTCAATATCCTGTTCCTTGATTATGGCGGACTGGTCAAGCACGATGTTGTAACCTGTTGTGGTCTCTGCCCAATCCACATAAACGAAACGGCGGTTCATCGTTACGTTGGGGAATACGCCCTTGCTTATGTCGATGGTTCTGTATCCTCTTTCGATGATATGGTTCTTGGCGATTTCAGTCGCTTTCTCTTTTGTAAGGAGGCTTATATCTTCCGATGTAACGCCAGTCTCTTTGCCTTCGTTTATGTATAGGTAGTATTGTTCCTTAATGTAAGAACGTACAGCCTCGTTGGTCGGAGCGAAGCATGTATAAGAGCCGTATGTAGACAATGTCTTGAGCATGTTGCCGGCAGCCTTCTTGCCAATGCTGGCCTTCTCTAAAATTTCGCAGAAAAGCGTGAATCTTGCTGCAGAGTCTTCCTCTAAATAGCCGGCAATCGACTGTCCGGTAGAAATGAATCGGTTCTCATTTTCCAACGGGTCGGTGCAGTTCGTGAATGCTATGCCCGAGAGGCAGAGCATGGCTCCAACGGCCAACTTCTTAAGATTTTTAGAAATGTTGTGGTTCATATTATTGTTGTTTTTTTATATTATCTCGTTGTATGTCAATTGTTTCTGTTCTCGACAATGTGGCTTTGACAGTGTGTCTCTGCATCCGGCCTTTTTAATAATTTTATTATTAACCTTTCAAAATTAGCTCTTATACTTTAATTATCAAAGGAATTTTCTCTTTTTTTATCACTTTTTATATGTTAATGGTGGGTTAATGGTGGAAGCGAGAGCATGATGTTTTTTATTCTTTTGTTTTCCTTTTTTTTACCGCCAAATATGCGTTAGCGTTTTTTAACTAAAAATTCAAGAACTTTTTTGCAGAAAAGTTTGCAATAAAATAAAACGGTTGTATATTTGCAATGGTTTCAGAAATGAAATTCAAAAAAAAGAAAATTATTAACGGCTTAAAATATTTAGAATTATGAAAAAGTACATTTGTTCAGTTTGCGGTTATATTCATGAAGGTGATTCTGCTCCGGGCTGTTGCCCGATGTGCAAGGTCTCTTCTGACAAGTTTAACGAACTGCAGGAGAACGGCAAGATAGAATTTGTTCAGGAACACGTTATCGGCGTGGCTAAGGGCTGCGACGACGAGATGATAAAGGACCTCAACAACCACTTCATCGGTGAATGCACCGAGGTTGGCATGTACCTCGCTATGAGCCGCCAGGCCGACCGTGAGGGCTATCCCGAAATTGCCGAGGCGTTCAAGCGCTACGCATGGGAGGAGGCTGAGCATGCGGCTAAGTTCGCAGAGCTTCTTGGAGATGTAGTTTGGGATACTGAGACGAACCTCTTCAAGCGTATGAATGCCGAGGCTGAGGCGAATTCAGACAAGTACCGCATCGCAAAGCGTGCTAAGGAGCTTAACCTCGACGCTATCCACGACACAGTTCATGAGATGGCTAAGGACGAGGCTCGTCACGGCAAGGGCTTCGAGGGTCTCTACAACCGCTACTTCAAGTAATAGACATAATGAATTGCAAACATCATACAACTTAAGAAAAACTAGTCATAATGTAGACGATGCAGTGATTGCATTACGGAAAAACAGTTCTCTGTTTTAATTGTTTTAGTAAATAAATAGTGTTTTAATGCATTGCGCCGGCTGTAGTGATACACCCGGCGCAAAATCTTTGTATATTCCGCTCGTTAATCTTTAACCGCTCCTCGTTAATCGTTAAACGCTTCTCGTTAATCGTTCCTCGTTAATCGTTCCTCGTTAATCGTTAATCGTTCCTCGTTAATCGCTCCTCGTTAATCGTTAATCGCTCCTCGTTAATCGTTCCTCGTTAATCGTTAATCGCTCCTCGTTAATCGTTCCTCGTTACTTCATAAATACGAAGTAGACAGCAAGCGCAAGGAAGATTACCGCTACAAGATGATTCCATTGCAATGTCTCGCCTTTGAACAGCACCGAAACTATCACTCCGAACACAAGGCATGAGATTACTTCCTGTATCACCTTCAGTTGAACGAGAGAGAATGGCCCTCCGTTTATTTCGGAGCCTATGCGGTTTGCCGGAATAAGGAATGAATATTCGAGCAGGGCCACGCACCAGCTTATAAGCACTATAAGGACTATCGAAGTGTTGGGCGAAATGATTTTCATATCC
Organism: Bacteroidaceae bacterium; assembly: GCA_017462065.1. Taxonomy (GTDB): domain Bacteria; phylum Bacteroidota; class Bacteroidia; order Bacteroidales; family Bacteroidaceae; genus HGM04593. Next base: position 8,293 of record JAFTRV010000039.1, on the reverse strand, counting down.
TGCAGCTTAAGGTTCCCGTACCATGCAAGGGTCATGAAACAGTTGGAGACAACCAAAAGAACAAGTGTTAGAATTGCTTTTGACATGTTAAGTATTTTTATCGTTTTTATTAATCTTTGGCGGGAGCAGCGAAGGCTGTATGTTGCTCATGGCTCCCCATAGGTTGTAGCGTGCTTCGGGGTTTATCTCCTCGAGCTGTCTGAGCAGCTCTTTCATCCTTCTGCGGTTGGAGTCGTTCTCGTACGGGCAGTTCTTTGTCATCGGCGGGAAGCCGCACTCCTTTGCGTACGCCTCGACGTCGTTCTCGTTCACGAGGCAAAGCGGGCGTATGACGGTTATGGGGAACTTGTCCATAGGCATGACGGGCGCCATTGCACTGAAAGCACCCTGAAATGTAATGTTCATGAGCATTGTCTCAATGAAGTCGTCCATGTTGTGCCCTAATGCTATCTTGTTGCATCCAATCTCCTGGGCGAGGGTGAACAGAGCCTTGCGTCTGTTCCATGAACAGAGGAAGCAGGGCGACTTGCGGGTATCGGTACTCGCATCGAAGCTGCTCTCCAGAATATGCAGCTCAACGCCGAGGGAGTCGCATAGCTCTTGCAGGTGCGCAGGGTTCGCTTTGTACGGAATATTTACCATAGTGACGTGCGCTGCGGCTATGCTGATTCGCGGCTTGTGAATGCGGCTGCGTTCAGCCATCAGCTTCAGCATTGTCAGAGAGTCCTTGCCGCCCGAAAGGGCTACAAGAATCTTGTCGCCGTCGTTGAGCATCCCGTAATATTTAGTCGCTCTGCCGAACTGCTTCTGTATCCTTTTGTATAATGTCTGTTCAGGTGTGGGCTTTGGCATTGTCTCTTCTTTTTGCAGAACAAGTTTCCCGTTTGCGGCTGCAAAGTTAATGAAAATAGCTCTTTTGTCATTGTTCCGGCACGGCTTTTTCAATTTAGCCCCTCTTTTTTTACATTGTCGGCGGCCTTTTATATTAATTTATATTAAAAAGATATTCTTACGATATTTTTTTCTACATTTGCGTTAGAGTGCCGTATTTGGCAAAGTGTTCAAGGATTTTTGAATAGTGTAAATATGAAACGAGTAATATATATTTTGCTTCCGTTGTTATTCTTTGCGGTCAATGTCGTTGCGCAGAACAGGAACGTGGCGCGTAAATTGTTCCAGGAGGGCAATTACGCCGAAGCCAAGCCTATGTTCGAGAGCTTGCTGAAGAAAAACCCCAAGAATGCGGAGTATTCCTATTGGTATGCCGTGTGCTGCTATGAGACAGCCGATTCTGCCGATGTCATGCCGCTGCTCGAATATGCCGCGACCCGCAAGATATCGAACGCTTACCGCTACATGGGCGACATTCACGCAAGGCTGCAGGACTATCCCTCTGCAATATCCGGCTACGAGACGTTCATCGACATGACCAATAACGACTCGCTGCGGCAACTCTACCAGAAACGCCTCTCCGACGCCAAGCGCATCAACCGCATGATAATGAATTGCGAAAAGGTATGCATCATCGACAGCACGGTAGTGGACAAGGAGGCTCTTTTGTCGGTTTACGGCATTGGCAGCGAGGCGGGTTCGTTGCATACGCAGGCCGACTTTTTCGACGACAGCTCGCTGAGCGGCTGCCTCTATTGCTCGGAGCGAGGCATGGACATATATTTCTCGGACATCGAAGCCGATTCCCTCACCAAGCTCTATTCCAATACGAAGGTCGGCGACGAGTGGGGCAGGGCGGCGAAGGTCGAAGGGTTCGACACTAAGGGCAACGACGATTATCCCTTTATGCTCTCCGACGGCGTCACGCTCTATTTCGCAAGCGACGGCGAGGGCTCTATCGGCGGATACGACCTCTTTGTGACACGCCTTAACACCGAGAGCGGGCTTTTCCTGCGTCCCGACAACATCGGCATGCCGTTCAATTCCACGGCAAACGACTATATGCTTGCGATAAACGAGGTGGCTAACCTCGGCTGGTTCGCCAGCGACCGCAACCAGCCTGACGGCAAGGTGTGCGTCTATCTTTTCGTTCCCGACAGCAAGAAAGAGAGATACGACGAGTCGCTGGGCTATGACACGCTTCTCTCTTATGCGAATATCGGCTCAATAGCCGACACGCAGCACGACGAGGAGCTTGTGCGAAAGGCCAGGCAGCAATATGCTCTCTTGCAATACAGCAATAGCAATAATGCGGGCAAGCGTGACTTCTGTTTCGTCATCGACGACAGCCGTGACTGCTGCAGGCTTTCGGACTTTACGAGCGGCAAGGCGCGCAAGATGTTCGAAGAGTGGAGCAGGCGTTCAAAGGAGCAAAAGAGCAATATAGCTCTGCTTGAACGGAAGCGCGACGAATACGCTTCGGCTAACTCGAGGACAAAAAAGGCCATGAGCGAGGCTATCCTTGAGCTTGAACGCAAGGTCGAGGAGGAAGAGGCGGCGCTGAAGGCTATGGAGCGTGATATAAGACGTGCCGAACAGGAAGAACTTTATAAATGATTCATATATGGAATATGTAACTACTGGATTGATTGTGTTGCTGGCGACGGTGTTGCTTGTCGTGGAGATTGTATTTATCCCCGGTGTTGGCATTGCCGGCATAATGGGTACGCTGCTTATGATAGCGTCGGTATTCTATGCCTTTTTTGTCATCAGCAATGTTGCCGGCTGGGTGACGCTGCTCATAGTGAGCCTTATATGCGTTTCGCTGTTCCTTTGGGCTCTCTACGGCAACTCCCTCGACAAGGTGGCGCTGAAGAAGAATATCGACTCGACGGTGAGCGAGGTCGATGTCAAGAGCTTTGCCGTAGGCGAACGAGGCGTGGCGAGGACAAGGCTGGCCCTGATTGGCGAGGCTGAGATAAGCGGACGCATCGTAGAGGTGAAGTCCGAGGCCGGCTTCATCGACGAGGGCGCCGAGATTGAGATTGTACGCATATCGGGCGACTCGCTGTTCGTGAAGGCTGTCAAATAAGAATTAATTTTAAATTATAGCAATATGGGCAATATCTATTTTATGGCAGGAGTGATAGTGGTGGCGATAGTGCTGCTGGCTATCTTTTTCCATTATGTGCCGTTTGTGCTTTGGCTGTCGGCCAAAGTTTCGGGAGTGAGAATTTCGTTGATGCAGCTGTTCCTCATGCGCATCCGTAACGTGCCGCCGTACGTTATCGTGCAGGCGATGATTGAGGCGCACAAGGCGGGCCTTGAGAATATCACCCGTGACAGCCTCGAGGCTCATTATCTCGCAGGAGGAAATGTCGAGAAGGTGGTGCATGCGCTCGTGTCGGCGTCAAAGGCGAACATTGAGCTCTCTTTCCAGATGGCGACAGCCATTGACCTCGCCGGACGTGACGTATTCGAGGCCGTGCAGATGTCGGTAAACCCTAAGGTCATCGACACCCCTCATGTGACGGCTGTGGCTAAGGACGGCATTCAGCTTATCGCCATTGCGCGCGTTACCGTGCGTGCGAATATCAAGCGTCTTGTCGGCGGTGCGGGCGAGGATACCGTCCTTGCACGTGTAGGCGAGGGCATCGTCTCTTCCATCGGCTCTGCCGAAAGCCACAAGGCGGTGCTCGAGAACCCCGACTCAATCTCTAAGCTCGTGCTTAAGAAAGGCCTTGATGCGGGTACGGCGTTCGAGATTCTCTCTATCGACATCGCCGACATCGACATAGGCAAGAACATCGGCGCCGCATTGCAGATTGACCAGGCGAACGCCGACAAGAACATCGCTCAGGCGAAGGCCGAAGAGCGTCGCGCTATGGCTGTAGCCCTTGAGCAGGAGAACAAGGCGAGGGCTCAGGAGGCTCGCGCGCATGTGATTGAGGCCGAGGCAGAGGTGCCTAAGGCTATGGCGGACGCATTCCGCAACGGAAATCTCGGCATCATGGACTATTACCGCATGAAGAATATCCAGGCCGACACGGCGATGCGTGACAACATAGCGAAGGATTGATTGTTTATAAGCAAAGGGCTGCCGTCGAGGATGTGATTGCTGAACTCCTTTCGGCGGCCCTCTAAATATTGATGACTAAAACGAGTTGATTATGAAGCGTTATTTCCCTCCTTCGGAGCTGCTTATTGAGCCTAACGGGGCAGTCTACCATTTGGGAGTAAAACCGGAACAGTTGGCCGACAAAGTGATTCTCGTGGGCGACCCTAACAGGGTGCCCAAAGTAGCGGCGTTCTTCGACACGCAGGAGTGCGACGTCTCCGCGCGTGAGTTCCGCACCATAACAGGCGCCTACAAGGGCAAGCGCATAAGCGTGGTTGGCACAGGCATCGGCTGCGACAATATCGACATAGTGGTGAACGAGCTCGACGCATTGGCGAACATCGATTTTGAGACACGCTACGAAAAGGATAGCTTCCGTCAGCTGCAGATGGTGCGTATCGGCACATGCGGAGGCCTGCAGGAATATGCCCCTATGGGGTCGTTCATCTGCTCTGTGAAGTCGGTAGGCTTCGACGGCCTTCTGAACTTCTACGCAGGGCGTAACGAGGCGTGCGACCTCGAGTTCGAGGAGGCGTTCAAGAAACACCTCAACTGGTCGCCGCTGCTATGCGCGCCTTATACCATACCGGCCGACAAAGAGCTTGTGGAGCGCATTGCGAAAGATGACATGGTGCGTGGCGTTACAATCTCTTGCGGCGGCTTCTTCGGCCCGCAGGGAAGGCAGCTGCGCGTGCCTCTCGCATTCCCCAAGCAGAATGAGCTCATCGAGTCGTTCGAGTACGAAGGGCAACGGATAACGAACTTTGAGATGGAAGGCTCGGCGCTTGCGGGGCTTGCCGCTCTCATGGGGCATAAGGCGGTTACCGTTTGCCTCGTCATCGCCAACCGCCTGGCGAAGAAGGCTAACGTGGACTACAACGCCAAGATGAAAGAACTGATACAGACTGTACTTGACAGAATTTGATGAAACAGGGTGCTGAGGGGGTACAGGCCGCTTCAGCGCCTTTCTAATTGCTTTACTCATGAAAGATACAATATGCGCTCTCGCGACGCCGCAAGGCGGAGCTATCAGCGTGATAAGAATGTCGGGCCCCGACGCTATCGGATACGCCTCGAGGATATTCACTCCAAGAGGCAGCGCTCCGCTTGAGCAACGCAGGACACACACCGTAGTCTTCGGCGATATAAGCACCGACGGCAAAGAGGTGCTTGACGAGGCGTTGCTGACCATAATGCGTGCGCCGCACAGCTATACGGGCGAGGAGAGCGTGGAGATAAGCTGCCATGCGTCGTCCTACATAACACAGCAGGTGCTGCTCGCACTGCTCGACATGGGCGTGCGTCAGGCAGCGCCCGGAGAGTTCACCATGCGTGCCTTCCTCAACGGCAAGATGGACCTCAGCCGTGCCGAGGCTGTCGCCGACCTCATCGCCTCCACCTCGCGTGCTTCGCACCGCTTGGCGATGAACCAGCTCAAAGGCGGCTTCAGCAACGAATTAGGCAAGCTGCGTGACAAGCTGCTGAAGCTTACCACGCTCATGGAGCTTGAACTCGACTTCAGCGAAGAAGACGTCACCTTTGCCGACCGCAGCGAGCTGCAGGCCCTGTGCAACGAGGTCGAAGAGGTGATATCACGCCTTGCCGACTCGTTCAGCATAGGCAATGCCGTGAAGAACGGTATTCCCGTAGCCATAGTAGGAGAGACGAATACCGGAAAAAGCACCCTTCTTAACTCCCTGCTCAGGGAAGAACGTGCCATAGTGAGCGATATAAGCGGTACCACGCGTGACACCATAGAGGGAACAATGTCAATCAACGGAGTCATGTTCCGCTTCATCGATACAGCCGGAGTGCGTGAGACAAGCGACGTCGTTGAACGCATGGGCATCGAACGCACCCTCGAACAGCTAAAGAAAGCTACCATAGCTATTTGGATGATAGACCCAATGAACGAAGCCTCTCAGATAGAGGAACTTGCCAAGCGGCTGCTGCCGATATGTAAGGGAAAGAGGCTCGCCGTAATGGTGAACAAGTGCGATGTAGCCGACCCTTTCACCCTGTCGAAAGTGATGGAGTGGGGAGCGAGGATGGTGCAGAAGCATGGCGACGGAGTAGAGTGGGAGCCAGGTGACTTGTGGGCGGTGTCGGCACGTCTTGGAACAAACATGCAGAAGCTCGATGAGTTCCTTGTCCGCAGCGCTGCAATGCCCGCTATGGCAGAAGGCGACGTCGTTGTCACCAACGCCCGCCATTACGAAGCCCTCACCAGAGCATTGGCGAACATCAGAGAAGTGAGCCGGGGCCTTGCTGCCGGGCTCCCCGGCGACCTCGTCAGCGAACCCCTTCGCGCGACCATCGGCAACCTCTCCGAAATCGTCGGCGAAGTGACCAATGACGAAGTTTTAGGTAACATCTTCGCCAACTTCTGCATCGGAAAGTAACCCACGATTAGCAACAATTACAAAACATCACTATTGATTATAAAGGCGTTGATTATCAGCGCCTTTTCTTTTTGCTATATGACTAATATAGGTCTAATGCTGTCGTTTTTCAGCTCATTTTTGTACCTCATTTGTACCGCGATGATTTTCAGTGAGTAATCACGTTAGAAAGGTAGTGGATTAGGTGGTACGTCGTGGTACGCTTTGGTACGCGATGACACAGATTTGGCGAACTAAAAAGAGAAGAAAATGGCTAGTAACATCGACATTCAAAAGAAATGTGAGTGGTGTGGTGTAATTTTTACCGCACACAAGACCTCTACTGCGTACTGCTCTCACAGGTGTGCAAATCTTGCTTACAAAGAGAGAGTGAGGAAAAAGAGAGTACAGGAGTTTCAATTAAAATTTGATGAAGAGGCAAAACCTCATTCTGAAAAAGAGTTTCTAACACCTACTGAAGTATCATCATTCTTGGGTGTAGGTCGGACATCAATCTATCGGTACATTAGAAATGGAAAGATCAAGGCTCTAAGATTCGATGGCAAGACACTAATCAGGCGTTCAGACATAGATAAAATGTTCGACTACATTACTGTCTGCGAAAACAATAAGCCCAAAGAGAAGACTCCTATCACCGAATTCTACACCACTGCTGAGATTAAAGAAAAGTACGGTGTAAAGGAATCGTGGATATTCAAGGTTGCAAAAGAGAATAATATTCCAAAGACATTCAGTAGAGGAAAGACCTATTGGAGTAAAAAGCACATTGATGTCTATTTTGCAAAGAAGGCTCCCAATCCTGATATTACAGAGTGGTATAGCGTGGCTGAGATCAAAGAGAAATTTGGAATGACACTTAGTGCCATCTATAGTTTTGTTTCAAAGAATGTGATTCCAAAGAAAAAAGTAGGCATTACAGTGTGCTATTCAAAGAAACATTTTGATATAGCCAAAGGGGTTGCCGAGCCTGAGAAACCTCAATACTACACCATACCCGAAGCGATGGAGAAATTCAACCTCACGCGCGACCAACTCTATCATTATGTGAAGTATCACAACATCACTCGCATCAAGGTTGGCAAATACACTAAAATAAGTAAGTCTGAACTAGACGAGTTTCTTGCACCGCCACAAATCAAAAAATAATTGTGGTGGTTATATCGGTTATTCTCGGGTGAGTTATTCCACCATTGAATAACCGCGTTCCTTTGCTTTCAGAAAAAATATTTAACTCATTAATAATTAAAGATTATGTTACACACTTGTACAAAAGTTACCCTTCGTCAGAGAGAAATCACCAACGGTCGCATCTCGCTTTACCTGGATTACTATCCAGCAGTTCGGCACCCAGAGACAATGATAATGTCCCGGCGTGAGTATCTTGGCATATACATCTACGCACGCCCGAAGAATGAAATGGAGCGAGAGTTTAACAACGATATGCTGATGAAAGCAGAAGCAATACGTTGCATCAGAGTACAGTCATTAATCAATGAGGAGTTTGGATTTCTCGACAAGAACAAGATGAGAGCTGACTTTCTGGAATATTTCAGGAAGAAGATGCATAACAAAGACCATAAGTGGAAGGTTGTATATAACCACTTTTACAACTTTGTCAATGGCAAATGCTCTTTTGGTGATGTAACTGTGGATTTGTGCAAAAAGTTCAGAGAGTATCTTTTGAGTGCCAAACAACTAAAGCACTCCAAACATCCTGTATCTCAGAATTCTGCGTCTGCCTACTATTCTACATTCCGAGGCTTGCTGAAAATAGCATACATAGAGAAGATGTTCAAAGAGAATCTGAATGATTACCTTGAGAAGATTGATTGCCAAGACACCAAAAGGGAATATCTCACTCTCGATGAGGTAAAGCGACTTG
>JAFTRV010000038.1 GCA_017462065.1 Bacteroidaceae bacterium | reverse complement strand
TTATGCTCTGCACAATACTCCTCTATTGAAAGGATTTCTTCACGTGTCATCATAATCTTGAAAATTTGTAAGGTTATGATGCAAAAGTAGAAAGCATTGTTACATGATGCAATATGCATTTTATCGGAGGCTTACAACGTTATATTTTCGGGCTCTTCTGCGTAATCTCGTTTTTTATCACTATCTTCGCATGTTACATACATTGCTTAAGAATATGAAAGTAGGTGATAAAGTACGTTTTATATATGAATGCGGCGGAGGCGTTGTAAAGGGCTTCCGTGGCAAGGATATCGCTCTTGTCGAAGACAAGGACGGCTTTGAGATTCCAATGCCTGTGCGTGAGTGCGTGGTTATTGACACTAATGAATATAACTTCGTGAAGAAGAGCGTGACGCCGAAAAAAGATGAGCCGGCTCCAAAGAAGCAGGCGGCAATGCCTTTGAGGGATGATGACGACGACTTCGACCCTGTGGTGACATATCGGCCCGCAGAGAGGCCCGAGGGCGAGAAGCTCAACGTTAAGCTCGCCTATCTGCCTATGGACGAGAAGTCGCTTAGCAACTCTCGCTTTGAGGCGTACATAATAAATGACAGCAACTATTGCCTGTATTTCTCTTATCTGACTGCCGATGGCCGCAGCTGGAACTTGCGTCATAGCGGCAGGCTTGAACCGAACTCGAGGCTCTTCATGGAGGAGTTCGGAAGGGAGGAGCTTAACGGAATGGAGCATGTGTGCGTGCAGCTGCTGCCGTTCAAAGAGAACAAGCCGTTCGCTCTTAAGCCTGCCATGAGCGTCGAAAGGCGTATCGACACGGTGAAGTTCTACAAGCTGCATCTTTTCCGTGAGAATCCTTTCTTTGACGAGGGCGCGCTAATATATGACATTGTTGTCGATGACAAGCCCACGAAGGAGATTTTTGCCTCGGCCGAGGAGGTGACGAAGATTATACTTGAAAAGAAGCAGGGCGAAAAGGGGCAAAAGCCTGCCCCACAGACAAAGCTGGCGAAAGGAAGCGATATACTTGAGGTTGATTTGCACGCCGAGCAGCTTCTTGAGACGACTGCGGGAATGAACAGCTTTGATATACTGAACTATCAGCTCGACGTGGTGCGCAATACGCTTAACGAGAACATTAAGTACAAGAACAAGAAGATTGTGTTCATCCACGGAAAGGGTGACGGCGTGCTGCGCAACGCAATATCTCAGGAGCTTCGCCGCAAGTATCCTCGTTGCATCTCTCAGGATGCCTCTTTTCAGAAGTACGGCTTCGGGGCTACGATGGTTATTATAAAGTAACGATTATCGATTAACGAGGAGCGATTAACGAATTAGCGGTTGGTTATTTACAAAAAAAAAGAACTATAGGTTGATAATATAAAATATAAACGATATGAATGATATTAAGAATTACATGTTGGAGCGTTTTCTCAAGTATGTGACTTTTGACACGGAATCGTGCGATGACGCTACGGTGGTGCCTACGACTGAGGGGCAGTTCGTGTTCGCGCGCCATCTTGAACAGGAACTGAAGGCTATGGGCCTCGAAGAGGTGCTGCTTGACGATAAAGGGTATCTCTATGCTACTCTTCCTGCAAACTGCGACAAGGAGATGCCTGTAGTAGGCTTCATCGCTCACCTTGACACAAGCCCCGACATGAGCGGCCGTGACGTCAAGCCGAGAGTGGTGGAGAATTACGCCGGAGGTGACATTGTGCTTAACGAGAAGGATAATATTGTTCTTAGGGTCGCAGACTTCCCCGAGGTGGAGAACTACAAAGGCGATGATATTATAGTTACCGACGGAAACACTCTGTTAGGCGCTGACGACAAAGCCGGCGTGGCGGAGATTGTCGCGGCTGTGGCTTATCTTCAGGCGCACCCCGAAATTAAGCATGGAAAGGTGAGAATAGCTTTCAACCCCGACGAGGAGATAGGACGCGGCGCTCATAGCTTCAACGTGCCTCTCTTCGGCTGCGACTGGGCATACACGGTAGACGGCAGCTGTGAGGGCGAGCTTGAGTTCGAGAACTTCAATGCGGGAAGCGCTCTCTTCTCGATACAGGGACGCAATGTTCACCCGGGCTATGCGAAGGGCAAGATGCTCAATGCCCTGCGTGTGGCTGCCGACATTGTCGATACTGTTCCTGCGGCTGAGTCGCCCGAATGTACCGAGGGCTATGAGGGCTTCTATCATCTGATGTCGATAAACGGCGGCGTGGACCATGCTCAGGTATCGTATATTATCCGTGACCACAATCGTGAGATATTCGAAAGACGCATGGCGTTCATGAAAGAGACGGCGGCACGCATGAACGCAAAGTATGGCGACGGCACCGTGGCTCTTGAACTGAAGGAGCAGTACCGTAACATGCGTGAGCAGGTAGAGCCTAAGATGCATATCATAGAGCTTGCGAAGAACGCTATGGAGCAGGCCGGAGTGGCGCCTGTGGTGAAGCCTATCCGTGGCGGCACCGACGGAGCGCAGCTCTCGTTCATGGGCCTGCCTTGCCCTAACCTGTTTGCGGGCGGCATAAACTTCCACAGCCGTTACGAGTTCGTGTCGGTGCAGGTGATGGAAAAGGCGGTGATGACTATAGTAAACATAGCTGCAGGCGTAAAGGCTCTGTAAGCAATACTCTCTTTCCCTGAGCGAGCGATGAACTTGGAACTCTTTCTGGCACGGCGGCTTTACGGCACACGCAAGGGCGGGCACAGGATATCACGCCCTGCGGTAGCTATTGCCCAATGGGGCGTGGCGGTAGGCACTGTCGTGATGTTTGTCTCAATATGCATCATCGTGGGCTTCAAGCACCGGATAAGGGACAAGGTTATAGGCTTCGGCGGTCACATGCAGGTGATGAGCTATGAGTCGCAGTACAAGGGCGAGGTGCCTGTGATGGCGACGCCGGAACTGCTCGAGGAGCTCATGGCTGTCGAGGGCGTGAGGCGTGCGCAGCCGTTGGTCATAAAGCCGGGCATGGTGGTGTCGAACGATGAATACGAGGGCATTGCTCTAAAGGGCGTGGGCAGCGGCTACGACCTGTCGTTCATTAAAGATAATATAGTCGCAGGCGAGCTGCCGCTGTTCGGCGACAATGAGCCGTCGAATGCCGTGGCGCTATCAAAGGGCATGGCCGATAAGCTGAAGCTATCGGTTGGCGACAAGGTCAATCTTTACTTCTTGCAGCAGGGGATAAAGGCCCGCAGGCTCTCCGTTGCCGCAATATACGAGACGCATCTGACCGAGCTTGACAATCTCCTGGCTATTACCGATATTTATACGGTGAGGAGGCTCAACGGCTGGAGGGGTGACGAGGCTACGAGCATTGAGCTCTTTATTGACGATTACGAGAGGCTTGAGCCTGTGAGCGTAAGCCTGAACGACGTGGTGCTGCGGCATAACGAAAAGGGCGATATGCTGTATGCGCAGACAATAGAGGAACTGTATCCTTCGCTCTTCTCATGGCTGAGCGTCCTTGACCAGACTGTATGGCTCATTCTCATACTTGTGCTTTTTATCGCAGGCTTTACGATGGTGTCGGGGCTGCTCATTCTGATACTTGAAAAAAGCTCTTTTATCGGGCTTCTTAAAGCGGCAGGCGCCCACGATGCTTCTATCGGCAAGGTGTTTCTCTATTATGCTTGCTTTGTGATAGGCAAGGGAATAGTCATAGGCAATATCATTGCGGTCGTTCTTTGCCTTGTGCAGCAATATTTTGGCGTGGTGTCGCTCGACCCTTCGATGTACTACATGGATTGCGTGCCGATAGAGTTCAGCTGGCTGCTTGTTCCAATGAACGTAGGCATGTTTGTTCTTTCGGTGCTGATGCTTATAGTGCCTTCGATGTTCATATCACGTATTGAGCCGACAAAGGCAATAAAGTTCGAGTGAGTAACGATTAACGATTAACGTTTAACGATTAACGATTAGCGAATGCCGTCAACAGAGTAACGATTAACGATTGGCGTTTAGCGATTGACGATTAACGTTTAGCGATTATCGAGGACTGCATAGTTATCTTAGCTGTCTTAGTCATCTTAGCAATTTGTCACCCTAAATTAACACTCATGGCGGTCACTCAGTGACCGCCATGAGTGTTATAGCTCTGTCGAAAGCACCGCTTTGGGCAGCTCGCGGCAGTTGTATCCGAACGCCATCGCCTCGCCGTACGCACCAGCGGAACGTATCGCTAAGATGTCGCCACGCTCTGTCTCCGGTATTCTGCGGTCCTTGCAGAACACGTCGGAAGACTCGCATATCGGGCCAACGACGTCGTACATGCCGTCGGCCTTGTCCGACGTCAGGTTCTCGATGCGGTGGTATGCCTCGTAGAGCGCAGGCCTTACAAGGTCGTTCATGCCGGCATCGACAATGATGAACTGCTTGCATGTGCCGTGCTTGATGTATGTGGCACGGGTGATGAGCGAGCCGCACTGGGCGACAATGCTGCGTCCGAGCTCGAAGTGTACCTGCTGGCCGGGCTGCAGCTTGAGGTTCTTGGCGTATGTCGAGAAGTAAAGCTCAAAGTCGGGTATATTGTACTTGTCGGGAGCGTCGTAGCGTATGCCGAGCCCTCCGCCTACATTTATGTGGGGCAGGGTGAGGCCGCGGGTTTCGAGAAGCAGCTCCTGCAGCTCGTTTATTCGCCCGCAAAGAGCTATGAAGTCGTCCATGACAAGTATCTGCGACCCTATGTGAAAGTGAAGTCCTATGAGCTTGATATGCTCCATCTTCTCAACGATGTCAATAACTTCGTCAAGCTGTTCGTAGTTGATGCCGAACTTGTTCTCGGCAAGGCCGGTGGTGATGTTGGAGTGGGTGTGAGCGCCTATATTCGGGTTTACTCTTATGGCAACCCGGGCTGTCACGCCACGCTCGGCGGCGAGCCTTTCTATGGCCTCGACCTCCGGCACGGATTCTATGTTGAAGCAGAAGATGCCTGCGTCGAGCGAGAAGGCTATCTCTTTGTCGGTCTTGCCCACGCCTGCAAAAACGATCTTGCCGGGCTCGATGCCTGCGTTCATGGCTGCACGAACCTCTCCGCCGCTGACACAGTCGGCTCCCATGCCCGCCTCCTTGATTATCTCAAGCAGCTTGGGGTTGAAGTTCGCCTTTACGGCGTAATGCACATGAAAATTTCCATGCTTGCCTGCTTCGTCGCGTGCCTCGTCGAGAGTCTTCCTCAGCAAATCGACATCGTAATAATAGAACGGTGTCTCAATCTCTCTGAACTTCTCTGTCGGGAATATCGTTCTCATCGTTATCTTATTTCTTTTCGAAGATAGACGCGCTCAAAGAACGCAGGGCTCTTACTTTGTCCTCCTCCTTTACAAGGAACGAGATGTTGTAGTTGCTGCCGCCGTACGAAACCATGCGTACAGGTATGTCTTTCATGGCCTCCATCGCACGTGCCTCGAAGCCCACGTTCTCCCAGTTGAGGTCGCCTACAACGCAGATGATGCACATGTTGCGGTCTACGGTGATTGTGCCAATCTTCTGCAGCTCGGCGACAATCTCGTCGAGTCTTCTGTCGTCGTCGATGGATACTGATACGCCGACCTCGGATGTGCATATCATGTCGATAGAGGTGTGGTATGTCTCAAAAATCTCGAACACCTTGCGAAGGAAACCGTATGCAAGCAGCATGCGGCCGCTCTTTATCTTGATGGCTGTGATGTTGTCCTTGGCTGCGATGGCCTTTATCTCGCCCGGGCGTGTTAGGTTGTTGTCGATGCGTGTGCCCTCGGCTGTCGGGTCCATGGTGTTGAGCAGGCGTACAGGGGTGCCTGTGAGCTTTGCCGGCAGAATGCAGGTGGGGTGGAGAATCTTCGCTCCGAAGTATGCAAGCTCGGCGCTCTCCTCAAAGTGGAGGTTACGCACAGGCGAGGTGTTCTCGACGATGCGGGGGTCGTTGTTGTGAACGCCGTCGATGTCGGTCCATATCTGCACCTCCTCGGCGTTTACGGCAGAGCCGATGAGCGTTGCCGTGTAGTCGCTGCCGCCACGCTGCAGGTTGTCGTAGCTGCCCTCGTGGTTCATGCAGATGAAGCCTTGCGTGATGTATATTCGGTTCTTGTTCTCAAGGTCGAGCAGGGGCATTAGATGCTCGCGGATATATGCGAAGTCGGGCTCGCCGTTTACAGCGAGACGCATGAAGTCAAGGGCGTTGAGCAGCTCGACGTCTATGCCGAGCTCCTTCATGTAGAATGTCACCATGTTGGTGGACATAATCTCGCCTTGCGCTACAATCTCTTTCTCGAGCTCGTCGGTCAATGGCTGCGACGCGAGGTCCCTGAGGTGAGCGAATATCTCGTTAATCTTGCTTGTCGCCGCATCGGCCCATTCCTCGGTCTTGTAAAGGTCCTTTATGGTCTGCATGTACTTCGCCTGCAGGAATGTTGAATGCTCGCAGGCTCCGTTGGCATTGCCGTTACGCAGGTAGTTGGTAAATTCGATAAGTGAATTTGTGGTGCCTGACATCGCTGAAAGGACTACAATCTTTGTATCTCCGTCCGATATGAGACGTACGACGTTTTGCATACGCTCGGCTGAGCCTACAGATGTTCCGCCAAATTTTAAAACTTTCATTGTATTTTGTGGTTAATTATTATTCAATATTGTTCTCAATCTTGTTCGCTTCGGTCTCGATAATGGGCGCATCGGGCCCGCATATCTCAATCTTTGTCATCTTTCTCTCTTTGCAACGGTATGTGGTGCCGGGGAACTCCTTGAGCCATTGCTCGTTGTGGGTGATCATGAGTATGGCCATCTTCTCTTCCCGGCATATCCTGTGCAGGAGCGTCATGATGTATTTTCCTGTCTCGTAGTCGAGGTTGCCCGTAGGCTCGTCGGCAAGAAGCAGGGCGGGGCGGTTGAGAATGGCTCTTGCGATGACTATTCGCTGCTGCTCGCCGCCCGACAGCTCGTGCGGGCGCTTGTACCCTTTCTGCGGCAGGCCTACAAGGTCGAGCACCTCCTGAATGCGTTTCTCGCGCTGGTATTTCTCCTTCCACCCCGTGCATCGCAACACAAAGTCGAGGTTGTCGTGAACGCTGCGGTCCGTGAGCAGCTGGAAGTCCTGGAACACTATTCCGATGTTCTTGCGCAGGGCCTGCAGCTTGCGGTTGCTTATCCTTGTCATCTCGTATTCGTCCATGACCGCGGCCTGGCCGTCGGTGATGTCCACCTCGCCGTAAATGGTCTTCAGTAGGGTAGACTTGCCCGACCCGACAGTGCCTATTATGTAGGCGAACTCTCCGGCATCGAGGGTGAATGACACCTTCTCGAGAATGATTTTGGAATCGATGTGAATGTACACATCGCTGTATTTGATTATTGACATATGGTTTGTGTTATGTTCTGCGGGCGGGGCCTGCAGGCCCAAACTCCTTCATTTTGCAAAAATAGAGATAATATTTCAAATTTCACCTTGAAATTATACACATATTATGTTATTATTTGATAAAAAAGACGCTAAGGGAGCTTCGGTTAAGACAAAATGAAAAAAAATATATAACTTTGTGAAATAATGAATGTAACGTGCCCTGTGGGCTGAACAATGCTGATATGACAGAAGAGACTTCGCCGATATTCAAAAAAGTACCGTCGTACATGCTCGAAAAGAGGAACCAGATTATAATGGTCCTTTTCGTTTCGATATTTGCGATAGTGTTCATCAATGTATACAAGCCGTTCGGCTCGGACAAGTGGGTGGGAATGAACGGCATCACCGACTCGCTCTACCTGTCATGGTCCACGCTTCTTGTGATGACGGGCATGGCTGTGATTGCCATGAGCCGCGTGCTGATGTACCGCATATCACGCCGTCCCGACCATAATATAACCTATCTGAAGTATGTGCTGTGGGTGTTCGTGGAGCTGATTATGCTCTCGGGCGTCTTCACGCTGATTGCGCTCATCATTGAGGATAATCTCAATTTCCAGACATCGACCGACCCTTTGAGGACCTTCTTCAACGCAATGCAGAATACGGTGTTCATTATCGGTATTCCGTATTTTATATGCATACTCTGCTTCTCGTACATCGAACGCTCGGCAAAGCTGAAGGCGTTGATGAACGAGAATATCGGCTTCAAGTCCAACGCCCTCATATCGATAAAGGACTCCCGTGGGGTGCTGCAGCTGTCGGTGGCAAAGGAGAACCTGCTGTATATCGAATCGGCCGACAACTATATATGTATATGGTACCAGAAGAACGAGACGCTGAAGAAGCAGCTCATACTCATCACCATGAAGGATATAAGCGAACAGCTCGCCGAGACGAATATCGTCCGTTGCCATCGCTCGTATATGGTGAATCTTGACCTCGTGAAGGTCATGAGACGCGAGAAGGAAAATCTATTCCTCGAGCTGGGCGTTCTTGGCGTCAAGGAGATACCTATCTCGAAAACATACGGCGAGAACGTGCTGCGCCGTCTTGTTCCGTTAGCATAAACCAATAAAAAGACAGGATAGTGAAAAGAATTGCAATTTTAGCATCGGGCAGCGGCTCTAACGCCGAGAATATCGCCAACTACTTCAGAGAGACAAGAACAGCTGAGGTATCGCTCATTATAGCGAACAACCCGAACGCATATGTTCTCGAGCGTGCGAAGCGTCTCGGGATAGAGTCTGCGGTGGTGAGCAAAAGTGGGTTCATGGAGGCCGACGGCGTCATCGCCATGCTCAAAGAACGTGGCATTGACTTCGTGGTGCTTGCGGGGTTCCTGCTGCTTGTGCCCCGGAAACTTATCCAGGCCTACCCCGGCAGAATAGTGAATATTCACCCTGCATTGCTCCCCAAGCATGGCGGCAAAGGCATGTACGGCGACAATGTCCATAAGGCGGTCGTAGCGTGCGGCGATACTGAAAGCGGAATAACGATACACCTCATTGACGAACATTACGACGAGGGAACGACCTTCTTCCAGGCTAAGTGCCCCGTGCTTCCGACAGACACATACGAGGACGTGGCGGCAAAGGTACATTCTTTGGAGTATGAACATTTCCCCCATGTGATAGAGGAGATATTAAGTACGTTATAATTAATATTTGTATATATTCAGTCCCGACGACAAGAGGGTGACTTTTTGAGTCACCCTCTTGTTCTGTGTTTCCGCTTAGCCCGGACCTTGCGGATGCGTTCATTCATTGCTTTAATTTAAGGACCTCAACATCCTCGCCAACCGACTTTGCACCCTCGGCAAATCGCTGCAACAGCTGTGCGGTATTCATACTCTTTCTCGGACCACCATCAACAATCACAATCTTTTTCATATCGCTCTGTTTTTATTCCTAATCGTTCAAGATGTATGCCACTAATTTGGATGTTAAATCCAATTGAGATTCTTGACTGATTTAATACTTGTGTGTGAATCTGCAATTGGGATAATTTGAGCAACCCAAGAAATTACCATATTTTCCTCTTCTCTCAACAAGATTTCCTCCGCATTTAGGACATCGGCGATTTGCTATTGCTAAATCTATATTTTGCTGGATTGACTGAACTTGGCGAGTATGGAGTTCTCTGCTCCCCTCTGTGGTAATGTTTGCAGTCGAAAGTTTTGTTACAATTCGTTCTATGTTGTCGGGGGATATCGTTGGTGTTCGATAAGACTTTATCACAGAACGCAAATTACACCAATTTATCACGGTGTGATTCGGTGTGGTGATATTCAAATCTGCACTATCTGAAAACGCAACAATAGGGATAATTGTAAACTCGCCAACATCTTTTAGAATATCTCTGAGCGCTCTAAAATGTGCCAAGTTTTGGCGAATGGGATTTCTGAATTTGTGCTGTTCGCTCGACCAACCCCAAAGGGTTTTCTTGCCGAGCAGACTTTGTTTCCACTCTTCTGAATCTTGATGCCCAAATATCCAACCTTTATAATTCTTGGTTTCAATGATAAATATTCCGTAGGGCGACACTACAATGTGGTCAATTTGGGTAGTTCCATAGCGTGTAGGTAATAACACATCATTAAGCGTTATGTACTCGCTCGACAACCAATTAAGTTTTCGAGCCACACGCTTTTCTCCCATCTTGCCAATATTTTCGGGTTTGGAGAGCCAAACTTTCCAAACAATAAGGAGTATAACTATGCAAATAAATAGGGCTCACCAGCAAAGTCTGGGGGGAATAGAATGTTTCATTCTTATTGCAACTTACCCTTAACCAGTTGTCGTTTATTCTTTTTGTAGTCGTTCTATTATGTACTTTTGTCGCACAAAAGTACCAAAAAGCCCGGCACTGGGAAGAACAGTCCGCCGGTTCTTTGCTTGCAAGTCGCAAGCGACATTCCTCGGTCGAACCGGCATTGCCATAAAAGGCTTATCTTTGACATTCAGGGCTCCGGAGAGGCATGTTGTATTGCGTTTTAGGGAAATATAACGGCATACAACACGCTCGGTCCTCGCTTTTTCCTGAATGTCAAAGGCCTTTTACTGTGTTCTTCAACAGTGCCG
>JAFTRV010000037.1 GCA_017462065.1 Bacteroidaceae bacterium | reverse complement strand
TTATGCTCTGCACAATACTCCTCTATTGAAAGGATTTCTTCACGTGTCATCATAATCTTGAAAATTTGTAAGGTTATGATGCAAAAGTAGAAAGCATTGTTACATGATGCAATATGCATTTTATCGGAGGCTTACAACGTTTAACGTTTAACGATTAACGTTGAGAGTTGAGGGTTTAGAGTTTAGAGAATGTTGGCGGCACTCGCTATCGTAACCCAAGCGGTGCGACGTTGCGGCACTACGATTGACGAGATGCTTCGTTTCGTTGCACTCCACTCAAGCATGACACGCATCGCAAGGGTTTTGTCATCCTCGAACGGAACGCAGTTTTCGCTTCGCTCGAGGATGACAAAACTCTCAACTCTCAACTCTCAACCCTAAACTCTAAACTCTCAACTACATTCTCTCAACTTTTTTTTGTCTTTTTCGCTCTTTGTGCCTATTTTCGCAGTAACAACCAAAATCTGTCCATTAGGCTTTGATTAGGATTCTCAGAAACTCGGTAATCTCTCTGCTCGGGCTGCTTGTCGTGACGCTCGGCTCGTGCGGGGGTGGCGCGCAGGGGCATGAAGGCTATCTTGCCGCCGACTCGTTGTCCGCCGTAATATCGCAAAGCCGTTATTCAAGCCTTGCCCTCACCGACAGCCTTGCAAGGGAGCTGCTGCAGGGCGAGAACCTGAGCAATGAGCAGCGGATGATTGCATGCAATGCGTTGGCATACTCATCGCTCATGGCTATGGACTATGGCAAGGCTGTGGAGCTGTACCGCTCGGTAATAGAGAATTCGGAATGTGAGATTGAGCGTCTTGCCGCTGACGTGGGGCTGATGACGCTCTGCTACCGTGTGTCGGAAAACAGGCTCTTCTTCGACTACAGGGCGGCGGCGCTGTCACGCATGAGGCGTATCGAGGAGGAATATGAATATCTCGCCGCCGGTGATAAGGAGCGTTTCAACAGGGCTAAGATTGAGTTCTGCATAGTGTCGGTGTGCTATTTCTCTAACCTCGCCATGCTGGACGAGTCGAAGAGGGTGCTTGGCTATCTGTCGGAATTCGTGGAGAATACCGGCGACAGGGCTCTGCGTCTTTATGCGAGGATGATGCTTCTCAGCACTGAGGAGAATGCCGGCAAGAGGCTCTCTTCGCTGGCGGCAGGGGCAGGCATGGCAGCCGGCAACGGCCTGCTGTGGCTCGAAGGGAACTATAAGCTGCTGCTCGCCATCGCTCTGCGTGACAATGACTCGCTCTCGCTCTTCGCAACGGAGAACAGGGCGTTGCTCGCCTCTCTGCTGCCGCAGGGCATGCCGCTCGAGCAGCTGCCGCGTCACTTGGCCGCCGAGGCTGTCGAGGACTTCTCGCGCTACGGCGACAGCTATATGATGATTGAGGCTATGGCGGTCACGGCATCGTGCCTCACGGCACAGGGGCTCTACGACGAGGCCTTGTCGCGGCTCGCCGCAGCCTATGACAGCATAAACGGCTATTACAGCCGTTACTACCCCGAGATGTCATTCTCGCCCGACTCGTTGCTTCTCTTCATCGACGAGGGCGGGGAGCCGGCAACCGACTTTGAGGCGGGGCGTTACAATATCCCGGAATGCATGCTCAGCGTGTGCCGCGAGGCGAGCTGCGCATACGCAGGGTTAGGCGACAAGGAGGCGTCGGACATAAACCGCGAGGCCTATCTCGAGCTGCTGCGTACTACAAGGATGAACAAGATGCTCGAGAGCCGTGCCTCGACGGTGGAGAACGAGCTGTCACGCCTACGGCTGACAGCGGCGGTGGCTCTTGTGCTGCTCGTGGCGGTATCGCTGTGGCTCGTTATTCTTCATCGCCGTCGTCGCAACAGGGAGATATACTATTCGAAATACCGCAGACGCCTGCTCAAGGTGTCACGCCTGCTGCTCTCCTCGCTGCCGCACGATGTCGATGACAAGAGGCTGCTATGCAAGGCTGTCTCGGATATTCTCAATGAGCATCTGGCGGGCTTTGCGGGCGACACCTCTTTCGCCCTGGGCGGCGAGCCTGCCGAGGGCATGCCTTTCGTGAGCGGCTTTGAGGTGAGATACATGAACGCCGCCGGCAGCGACACGCTTTGGGTGGCATCGTCGCAGGAGCTTGACGGCAATCGCAAGGAGCTTGTAGCCATGCTGCTCCCTTACATCGCCGTTGCCATTGAGGAGGGCTTGCGTCTTGCCGACATCAGCGAGGAGCGTGAGAAGGTTGAGGAGGCACGTCGTGCCTCGGCGATATATCTTGCGGAACACAAGCGTGAGAATATGCTCAAGCGTGTGTCGGCGTCGGTGGTGTCGGGCATGCGTCCTTTCATGGACAGGATAATGAACGAGCTCAACGCTCTGCCTGCTTCGGCATGCGAGAGCGACAGGGCGCGCAAGCTGCAATATGTGGCTGAGCTCACCGAGAAGCTCGAAGACCTTAATCTTATCCTCGAGCGGTGGATAAAGACAAGGCAAGGGGAGCTTAATCTGAGAGTGGAGAGCTTCACGCTCTCATCGCTGTTCGACATCATAGAGAAGAACCGTCTTATACTCGAGAGCAAGGGGCTGTCGCTGTCGGTCAAGGGCGGCGGCGAGGCTGTCAAGGCCGACAAGGCTCTTACGCTCTTCATGATAAACACGCTTGTCGATAATGCGGCGAAATTCACCCCCGAGGGCGGCTCCGTGACGCTTGAGAGCATCGAGGGCGGCGACTATGTCGAGGTCGCCGTTACCGACACGGGCATAGGGCTCTCCGCCTCCGACATTGAAAGGATAAGAGGCTCTAAGGTGTATGACGCATCGCAGATAGGCGAGGACAACGAGCTGCTGCAGGCGAAAAGCAAGGGCGGCGGCTTCGGGCTCATGAACTGCAAGGGCATCATCGAGAAGTACAGGAAGACCGACTCGCTCTTCTCGGTATGCTCGTTCGACATCGCAAGCGTCAAGGGCAAGGGCAGCCGCTTCTCGTTCAGGCTGCCGAAAGGCGTCGTGCGGTGCATGCTGTTGCTGCTTATGGCTCTGCCTCTCCGTTCTGTGGCCGACGACACGCTTGCCGAACGCCTGAACATGCGTGCCGACTCCGTGTTCATGAGCAATGTGAACGGAAACTACGAAGAGGCCTTCGTGCAGGCATGCGAGGCGATAGACATTCTCAACGGCTATTATAAGGAGCATGCGGGAGGAACAGACACGCTGTCGCTGCGCGAGGGGGCTGCCGCCGAGCTGTCGTGGTGGCGTAAGGGGCTCTTCCCCGACTCGCTGAACGAGGCCATCTACTACAATATACTTGACATACGCAATGAGCTTGCCGTGGCGTCGCTCGCCCTCAACGACTGGGATGCGTACAGGCATAACAATTATATATATTCAACTCTTTACAGGCTGGTGCATGAGGACAAGGGCATCGCCGACCGCTACGCAGTGATGCGTCAGCTCGCCAATAACTACAAGGTGGCCACGGCGCTGTCGTTCTTTATCATCGTGCTGCTGCTGGCCTACTATCTTGTCTCGTTCGTGAGGCATAGCGTTATTGAACGCACTAACGAGCGTCTTGTCCTTGACATGAACAGCCGTCTGCTGCGTGTGGCGTCGTCGTGCGGCCGCAGCTCGGTGCAGGAGCTTGCCCGGTCGATAACCGACGAGCTGTATGCGTGCATAGGCGAGACGATGTGCGTGAGCGGCGTGGCGATGCTGCTGAGGAGCGGCGGCGACAAGCCTGTGCTCGCCGAATCGCCGGCGGCACGCCTGCACGGCAAGGCCGACATTTATATGCAACGCCTGCTCGAGGAGGGCGAGGCGGCTCTGTCGCCCGACGGCCTTACGCGAGTGATGCCGCTGAATGTGACTGACGACGGCAGACGCATGCTCGTGGGGGTGATGGAGATTGTGACGGAACGTCCGTTGAGCGAGAGCGAGGCATTGAGCCTTGAGCTTATCATGGGCTATCTCGCATCGGTGGCATACCACTCGGCGGTGCGTGTGGCAAGCGGATATTCGGCTCTCGAGGAGCTCGAGGAGGAGACGGCGCGCTTGACATTCGAGGACAACAGGCTGCATGTGCAGAACATGGTGATGGACAACTGTCTGTCGGTCATAAAACATGAGACGGTATATTACCCGAGCCGCATAAGGGAGCTTGCGGTGAACGCTCTGTCGTCGCCCTCGGAGAACGGAATGGCTGTCGAGGAGATGAGCGGGCTGATGCGTTACTACAGCTCGATATTCGGCATTCTGAGCAACTGCGTCGCGCGTGAGCTTGACGGCATGAGCTTCACGCTTGAAAAGGTTGGGCTGTCGCAGCTCTTTGACAAGGCACGGCGCTATGCCGAGCGTGCCGCAAAAAGGGCGGGCAGGGATATAAGGCTCGTCTGTGAAGATACTGCCGCAATGGTGAACGTGGATGCTGTTCTTGTGGAGTACCTCTTTGAGCAGCTTCTGTCGGCGGCGATGAAGGTGGAAAAGGAGGGAACGCTCACGCTGAGAGCTGCCGATGCTGGCGACGTGGTGAGGGTGGAGCTTGCCGACAGCCGCTATGAGCTGACAAGCGAGGAGGTTGCCGAACTGTTTACGCCGACACGCAGGAATATTGATTGCAATAACGGCGCAGGCTCAATGGAGTATCTTGTGGCGAAAGAGATTGTGAGGCTGCACGAGGATTATACAGGAAGGCACGGAGGGCGTATGGAGGCCCGTTCCGATGTGTCGGGGACGGTTATTCTCTTTACGCTGCCTGATTAACGATTAACGATTAACGATTAACGTTTAACGATTAACGATTAACGTTTAACGAGGAACGGGCATTTGTCATCCTCGAGCGAAACGCAGTGAAGTGAAGGATCTCAGACTTTTAACGTTTAACGATTAAAGCGAAGCTTCGACGGCATGAGCAGCATCTCGTCAAGCGTAGCATCGCTGAAAGTGATGCCGCTTGGGTTGCGGTAGCGAATGTCGCCAACAGATTAACGAGGAGAGATTAACTCTCAACTCTAAACTTTAAACTCTCAACTCAAGGGCAGACCGGTGTGTCTGCCCGGAAGAGAATAGATAATAGATAACGGAGTTATACCTTTTTTATAAATGCAATAATGGAAAAACAGTTTACAGTAATAATAGTTGAGGACGCTAAGCTGGAGCTTAAGGGCACGGAGGAGATTTTCAGGACGGAGATTCCCGAAGCCGATATTATCGGGGTGGCATCGAACGAGAATGAGCTCGACGCTCTTCTCGGCAAGGCTCTTCCAAGCCTGCTGCTGCTCGACTGGGGGTTGGGCGGCTCTACGACGGTGGGCGTGGACATCTGCCGCCGTGTAAAAAAGGAGTTTCCTGCGGTCAAGGTGCTTGTCTTTACAGGCGAGCTGCTTAACGAGAAGCTGTGGGTGGACGTGCTTGACGCTGGCGCCGACGGCATAACGCTGAAGACCGGCGAGCTGCTTACCAAGCACGAGATATATAATGTCATGGCAGGGAAAAGGAATGTGTTCAACCAGCCTGTACTCGAAAAGATTGTGGAACGCTTCCGTGAGGCTGTCATGCATAGCAGCGAACATAAGAAATCGCTTCTGGAGTATGACATCGACCGCTACGACGAGTGCTTCCTGCGTCATCTGGCGCTCGGCTATACCAAAGAGATGATAGCGTCGCTCAAAAGCATGCCCTTCGGCGTGAAGTCGCTCGAGAAGCGTCAGGCCGACCTCATAGCCCGCCTTTTCCCCGAGAGCGAGCAGAGAGGCATTAACGTGACACGCCTCGTGGTGCGTGCGATAGAACTGCAGATAATTGATGCTGAAAATCTTGAAGCAGATGAATAACAGAAGGGAATATTACTATCCTGTCGTGGGGTACGCATTGCTGCTTGCGCTTGTGTGGCTCTGCTCATGGCTTGCCGACATTGCCGCGACATTCATGGGCGGCAGCCTCGGCGTCGCCTCATTGGTGTCGAGCGAGGGCGTACGCCATGCCTTGCGTAATGCCATGCCGTCGCTCAACAGCCTGCCCTGGGGCACTATTGTCATGGCGATATCGGCTTACGGGCTTCTGAAAGGCTCGGGGTTGATAAGTCTCTGCTCGCATATCGCTAAGCGTCAGAAGCTGACAAGGAACGAGGTGCGTTCGCTACTATTCTCGGCTGTCGCATTGTCGCTGTATGCCGCAATGCTCTATGCGGCTACTCTCGCACCCTGGAACATGCTCGGCGGAGTGACAGGCTCGCTCGTGAATTCTCCGCTGATGAACGGCATGCCTGCCTTGCTCTTCTTGGGAACGCTTGTCGTTGCTGCCGTGTACGGCTTCATGTACGGCAACTACCGCTCGTCGCTCGATGTGGCAAGCTCGCTCGGCGGCTCTTTCCCGCTTTTTGTCCCGGCGTTGCTCGCTCTTCTTCCGGCATCGGCAATAGTGGCCTCGGTCGATTACATGGGGCTGTTCGCTCTCTTGGAGCTTGACGACACGGAGAGAAACATGATAGTCGCGGTGTTCTATCTGATACCGTTCATGCACACAGCGGTTTTGAAGGTGAAAGCGGAGTAATGTTTAACAATTATCGTTTAACGAAATTGGGGATGACTAAGGGAGCTAAAGGGAACTAAGGGCAACTAAGGGGGCTAAGGGAAACGTTTAACGATTAACGTTAAATATCGAGGAACCTATTCTAATATGTGTGCTGCCATGCTCTATGGCGATAGGGTAGTCGTCGCTCATGCCTGCCGACAATATGCAGAATCGGTCATCATTGGCAAAGTGGCGTCGCTTTATCTCTTTGAAAAGCTCATGCACCCGGGCGAACTCTTCGGCAATCTGCCGCTCGTCGTCGGTGTTGCTCGCCATGCACATGAGCCCTCGTATCTCAACGTGCTGCAAGGCACGCCACTGCTCCTCGTCCAACATGGCGACGCACTCTTCGGGCGTGAAGCCGAACTTGCTCTCTTCCTGCGCTATATGTATCTGCAACAGGCAGCCTATCTTACGGCTGTTCTTCTCGCCGTGGCGGTCTATCTCCTGCAGGAGCCTGTAGCTGTCAATGCTGTGTATAAGATGAATGAACGGAGCTATGTATTTTATCTTGTTGCTCTGTAGGTGGCCGATGAAATGCCATTTGATATCTTTGGGCAGTGCGGCATGCTTCGCCTTAAGGTCCTGCGCCTTGCTCTCGCCGAACTCTCTCTGCCCTCCCTCATAGGCCTGCATAATGGCCTCGGCAGGGTGGTATTTTGATACAGCGATAAGCGTTACCCCGCCCGGCAGGGTATCGCTTATGCTCTTTATACGTTCCGCTATACGGTTCTCAGGCTTCATAATGGAAAATGTCCACGATAGCGCTCTCGTTTACCGAAACAAGGTCGTAGTCCATAATGGAGTCCTCCATGTGCTTGTTGAGGTTCTTAACGGCGTTCGTCACGTCTTCGGCCTTTACGAGGATAACGACCGATGATTTCTTCTCCTTTGCCGAGACCTCGTCGATTGTTATCATGGAAATTTTGCACTTGAACCATTTGTCGGCTGTCTCGCTGTTGCTGTCCACGAGCTCGTTATACTTTGTTCTTTCCATCTTGTTGATGTTGAACTCGCCTGTTACCTGCGGCTGCAGCTCCTGTGTCAGGCGTTTCTCAATCTCGGTAAATGTGAAGCCCTGTACTAAGTAGCTCTCGTTCACCTTTGTGTTGAGGCCTTTCTCGCCTGCACGCTCGTATGCCACTTTGCACTCAAACCAACTTTGTGTCATGTTATAGTAGTTTTTGATTAATAATTATAATGCCCGCATCTGTTACGATGCGAGTACAAAGTTAGCAAATGAAAGGAATTTTTTGGCGTTTTTGAAGAAAAAGTTGATAGGCGGAACAGCGTTCTGCTATCTTGCGTTCTTCTAAAATACCGCTATGCAAAATATTTCGTTCTGTTGCCGTTATACCGCAACACCTCGGCGAGCAGGCGGTACTCTTCGTCGTTCTCGTCGAACTCATACTCCTCGGCCTTTCCGCTGTCAATCTCATAGCCCTCGTCGCTCTCCGGCTCTTCGTCAATATCGTCGCAGGGCTCTGTATCCCATTCGGCGTCATACACCCCTAATAACACAAGCTCCTCGTATGGCGACAACGGCTCGCCAAGCTCACGGCTCAAAGCGTCGTAAAGCTCACTCTCTTCTTTGTCAATCATATATTCTCAAATTTCATGTTCCTTGAAATAGTTGTTTATGTACGAGCGTACCCTGTTCTTGTGGCGTATGCTCTCTTTGGCGAAATAGCTCTCGTTCTCGACACGTCCGACCAACGACACTACATATTCGCAGTACGACGCTATCCTGTGGCGTGCCACGCCGCTCTCGATAGCCGCCTTCGCCACCATTACAGGCACGTTGGTGATGAGCCGCCTGTCTTCGGGTTTCGGCAGGATATATTCGCTGCCGAAAGAGAACTCTTTGCCGTAGAGCCTCCTTATCTTCTGCGGCACCTCGTCCTCGGCGATGTCGGCTATGGCGTGCGCCGCCGCCAGCTTCATCTGCTCGTTTATCTCTGTCGATAGGGTGTCCAGTGCCCCTCGGAACAGGTAAGGGAAGGCGAGGAGGTTGTTTATCTGGTTGGGGGCGTCACTGCGTCCTGTAGCGACAATGGCGTCGTTGCGTATCTCCTTGACTCTCTTGTAGGGCATCTCGGGCGTGGGGTTGGCAAGGGCGAACACTATGGGCCTGCTTGCCATTGACCTTATGTTGTCGTCGCTCAGTATGTCGCCTTTGGAGACTCCTATGAAAGCGTCGGCCCCTTTCATCGCTTCGTCGAGAGTGGAAATCTCATGCTCTGTGGCGAACTCCTGCTTGTATCTGTTCATGTCGCCGCGTCTGGTGGTGATGACTCCCCGGCTGTCGAGCATCATTATCTGCTCCTTCGACAACCCTATGGTAAGCAGCATCCTTGCCGTGGCGATGCCTGCCGACCCCGCTCCGCAGATGACGACGTTGATGTTCTTCAGCCTCTTGGCGGTTATCTTGCAGGCGTTGATGAGCGCTGCCGCTATGGTGACGGCCGTGCCGTGCTGGTCGTCGTGCAGTACGGGAATGTCGAGCAGCGAACGCAACCGTTCCTCTATGTAGAAACATTCAGGGGCTTTTATGTCCTCAAGGTTTATGCCACCGAAGGTGGGGGAGAGCGACTGCACCGTGGCTATGAAGCGGTCGGGGTCCTCGTCGTTCAGCTCAATGTCGAATGCGTCAATGTCGGCGCATCTCTTGAAAAGCATTGCCTTGCCCTCCATTATGGGCTTCGACGCCAAAGCGCCTATGTTCCCTAATCCTAATACGGAACTGCCGTTGGAGATGACGGCGACAAGGTTGCCCTTGTTGGTGTAACGGTAGGCCTTCCAACGCTCCTTGTCTATCTCAATGGCAGGAGCGGCCACTCCCGGCGTGTAGGCGAGCGACAGCTCCTCGGGGGTGTAGGCGTTCTTTGTCGGCACAACCTCAATCTTGCCGGGCTTGCCCTCGGAATGGTACTTCAGGGCTCTCTCATAAAGCTTCTTATTCATGACTTTTTTCATGATAACAAACGGCTATGCAATTTGTTCTTCGGCTCAATTTGCCGATAAATGAATTTATTCTCCTCCGCTGATGTGAATTTTGCCCGTTTATCACTATCTTCGCAGTAACTTATACATTCATTATGGAAAATTTCTTGGAACTGCTGAAAAAGCGACGCAGCTCTCGTCTCTTTACCGAAGAGCCTGTCGATAAGGATATTGTGTGCAACCTTATGAAGGCGGCGTTGATGTCTCCGTCGGGGCATCGCATAAACCCCTGGGAGTTCATTCTTGTCGAGGACAAGGGCATGCTCAAGGCTCTCTCGACATGCAAGGAGCATGGCGCGGCTCTTCTTGATGGCGCTTCAATGGCCGTGGCCGTGATTGCCGACACCGAAAAGACTGATGTGTGGATAGAGGACTGCTCCATCGCCTCGATAATTATTCAATTGGCGGCCGAGGACATGGGGCTTGGCAGCTGCTGGGTGCAGATGCGCCGTCGCTCCGACGCCGACGGCAACTCGGCCGAGGATAACGTGCGTGCATTGCTCGGCATACCTGCTAATTACGCCGTCCTGTCAATAGTGGCGATAGGCCATAAGTCCCGTGAGGCAAAGCCTTTCGACGAAGAGAGATTGCAGTGGGACAAAATACATATCGGAGGCTTTGGCGGTGAGTGAGAGAATAGTTCTTGTAGGGGCGGGGAACATGGCGACGACTCTCGCTGTAGCGTTCCGCAATGCCGGCAACGCTCCTGTCGCCGTCTGGAGCCGCACGCCGCAATCGGCAAGCCTGCTTGCCGAAAGGGTCGGCTCTTCGTGGTGCTGTGACA
Source organism: Bacteroidaceae bacterium (assembly GCA_017462065.1). Lineage (GTDB taxonomy): Bacteria > Bacteroidota > Bacteroidia > Bacteroidales > Bacteroidaceae > HGM04593. The sequence continues at coordinate 7,759 of JAFTRV010000037.1, read as the reverse complement.
TGTCTCAGCTGCCCGATGCCGACATCGTGATAATCTCTGTCGTGGACAGCGCTTTCGACACCGTCGCAAAGGCTGTAGCGTCAAAGTATCCGTCGGCATTGATACTTCACACTGCCGGCAGCGTGCCTATGGAGGCTCTCAAGAATGCGGGAGCCCTCAAATATGGCGTGCTTTACCCCATGCAGACTGTGAACAAGAGCAACGTGGCGCCGCTTGACAACGTGACAATCTTCGTTGAGGCATGCGATGACGACTGCGCTGCACGCATCGCCTCGCTCGCTTCGTCAATAAGCGGCAAGGTCGTATATGCGACAACCGAGCAACGCTCTCACCTTCACGTGGCGGCGGTGTTTGCATGCAATTTCCCAAATGCCGTGTATAACATGGCGGCTGAAATACTTGAAAAGCATGGCTTGCCGTTCGACTCCATGCTCCCTCTCATCGACGAGGCGGCACGCAAAGTGCATAAGATGCACCCTCTTCAGGCGCAGACAGGCCCTGCGCGCCGTGGCGACAGCAATGTCATGGAGTCGCACAAGTCAATCCTTGACGAAGAGCTTTCGTCAATCTATTCTATCCTTAGCGATTATATCTTACGTAGGAACAATATATGATAAACTATGACCTGAAAAAAATTAAGGCGCTTGTCTTCGATGTGGACGGTGTCCTGAGCCGTGAGACAATTCCTGTCTCCTCGTCAGGCGAGCCCATGCGTACCGTGAACATCAAAGACGGCTATGCGCTCCAGCTCGCCGTGAAGTGCGGCTTTCATGTGGCTATAATAACCGGAGCAAGGAACGAATCCCTTAAGCTCCGTTATAAAGGCTTAGGCATTAACGATATATACATCTCGGCCTCTGTAAAGAAAGATTGCCTCGACGAGCTTGTCCTTATGTACGAGCTTGCCCCGGAAAATATTCTTTATATGGGCGACGACATCCCCGACTATGAGGTTATGCAGTTCTGCGGGCTCCCCGTCGCTCCTGCCGACGCTGCGGTAGAGATAAAAAGCATCTCCAAATATATCTCTCCTCTTCGTGGCGGTGAAGGATGTGTACGTGACGTGGTTGAGCAGGTGCTTCGCGCGCACGAGAAGTGGATGGAGGAGGGGGGGGCTTTTAGTTGGTAACTTCTTTTTGTCCTCTAAAAAGGCATCTGCTGCGTTACGCTCGTTTTTGTAAATGGTCATTTAGGCTTGCTAAACTCCCATTTCCAAAAACTTCACAAGCCTTGCATCTGCACTTTTTATAGAACAAAAAGCTTTGCTTTCTAAAAAGGAGACAGTTGCGTTACGCTCTTTTTTGTAAATGGTCATTTAGGCTTGCTAAACTCCCATTTCCAAAAACTTCGCAGGCCTTGCATCTGCACTTTTAATAGAACAAAAAGCTTTGCTTTCTAAAAAGGAGACAGTTGCGTTACGCTCGTTTTTGTAAATGGTCATTTAGGCTTGCTAAACTCCCATTTCCAAAAACTTCGCAGGCCTTGCATCTGCACTTTTTATAGAACAAAAAGCCTTGCTTCCTAAAAAGGAGACAGTTGCGTTACGCTCGTTGTAAAAACTAAAGCAAGCTCAACTTTCACCTTACCGTTTTTAGTTTTCACCTTTCAGCTTTAGAAAATATGCTTGATAATTTAAAGAAATACAAAGTTGTTCTTGCTTCGGCGTCGCCGCGCCGCAGGGAACTTATGAAGGGGCTCGACGTCGATTTTGAGGTACGTCGCTTGCCCGATGTCGATGAATCGTTCCCGCAGGAACTGCAAGGGGGGGACATTCCTCTTTATATCTCTAAGAAAAAGGCCGATGCCTATCGCCCGTTAATGGCGGACGACGAGCTTGTCATTACTGCCGACACTATAGTGTGGCTCGACGGGGCGGCTCTCGGCAAGCCTGCCGACGAAGAGGACGCAAAGCGTATGCTGCGTGATATGTCGGGGAAGACTCACTCGGTGTTTACCGGCGTGACTATCACCGCAAAGGCTTTTCAGTACTGTTTCGCGGCTCAGTCCGACGTTACTTTCGCGGCTCTCTCAAACGATGAGATCGAATACTACATAGCAAAGTACAAGCCTATGGACAAGGCGGGCTCATACGGTGTGCAGGAGTGGATAGGGTACATTGGCATCTCTAATATCGTCGGCTCGTACTTCAATGTAATGGGGCTGCCGGTGCAGCGTCTTTACAATGAACTGAAGCGGGTGCCTTAAAGCTGAAAAAGGCATCGGAAAAGACAATTTTGATTTTGTTAGTAAAAAATCGGCTGTTTTTTTTGATGTGAATGGAGTTTGCTTTATCTTCGCACGTCCAAAGACATTTGTTTTGGACATTACTTTTTTTGACAATCAAATAGCAAAATAAATATGGCTGAAACAAAATTCATCTTCGTAACAGGCGGCGTTGCCTCATCTCTTGGAAAAGGCATTATCTCCGCATCGCTTGGCAAACTTCTTCAGGCAAGAGGGTATAAGGTTACAATCCAGAAATTCGACCCGTACATCAATGTCTCTCCGGGAACTCTCAATCCTCAGGAGCATGGCGAGTGCTATATCACTATCGACGGTCATGAGGCCGACCTTGACTTAGGTCACTATGAGCGTTTTACCGACATAAAGACTACACGCTGGAACACTTTCACTACCGGACGCATATACAGCGAGGTTATTGAAAAGGAACGTCGTGGCGAGTATCTCGGCAAGACTGTGCAGGTTATTCCGCACATCACCGACGAAATCAAACGCAAGATGAAGCGAGGCAGTACAAAGGAGAAGTTCGACTTCGTGATTACCGAGATTGGCGGTACGGTGGGCGACATCGAGGGCTTGCCTTTCCTCGAGGCTATCCGTCAGCTCAAATGGGAACTCGGACGCCGTGCGGTGTGCGTGCATCTTACATACGTGCCTTACCTCTCCGCAGCGGGTGAGCTTAAGACTAAGCCTACACAGCACTCTGTGAAGCAACTGCAGAGCCTCGGCATTCAGCCCGACTGTCTTGTGCTGCGTGCCGAGCACAAGCTCAGCACGGGGCTTTGCAAAAAGGTGGCGAGCTTCTGTAATGTGATGCCCGACTGCGTGGTGCAGAGCCTTGACGTGCCTTCAATATATGAGGTGCCCATCAAGATGCAGGAGCAGGGCCTCGATGCGGCTATCCTTCGCCTGACAGGCGAGCCTGTGGGCGAGACGCCGGCAATGAAGCCCTGGCGTTCGTTCGTGGAGCGTCGCAACAATGCGAAGAGGGTTATAAACATCGGTCTTGTAGGAAAATATGACTTGCAGGATGCATACAAGAGCATCCACGAGAGCCTTTGCCAGTGCGGCACATACAATGACTGCAAGATTAAGCCTCATTTCATCAACAGCGAAAAGATAAGCGAGGATAATGTAGCTCATATGCTCAAGGGCATGGATGGTTATATCATCTGTCCGGGCGTTGGTCCCCGCGGCTTCGAGGGCAAGGTCATTGCCGCTAAGTATTGCCGTGAGAACAATCTCATAACATTGGGTATAGGTCTTGGCATGCAGGTCATGGCTATTGAGGCCGCACGTAGCTTGCTCGGCTACGCCGACGCCAACAGCTACGAGATGAACGAGCAGACAAAGCATAATGTTGTCGATATTATGGAAGACCTCAAGAGCGTAGGCAACCCGTTCGGCACAATGCGTCGTGGCGGTTACGATACTGTCATCGCTAAGGATAGCAAGGCGTACGGCGCCTATGGCTGCGAGAAGGTGATAGAACGTCACTATCATCGTTACGAGCTGAACATCGAATATTGCGAGGAGCTTAAGAAGGCAGGCCTGGCATGCACGGGCATCCACCCCGAAAGCGGCCTTGTGGATATTGTGGAATATCCGGCGAACGACTGGTACATGGGCGTTATCTACGAGCCTCAGTATTCAAGCACTGTGCTTCACCCGTCACCTGTGGTTATGGACTTCGTAAAGAATGTCGTAGCTCGAAAAGGATAATCAACCAATGCGATAATAAAATCATGAGGGTGACTTTTGGGTCACCCTCTTGGTTAGCTCTGTTATGTCCGCTCGCTTAGCAACTCATTGCGCCGCAGCAGTTGATGACCTGGCCGCTGACGTATGCCGACATGTCGCTGGCAAGGAAGAGAGCGACATTTGCGACATCCTCGGGGTTGCCGGCACGGCGCAGAGGTATTGTCTTTGCCCACTCGGCACGCATCTCTTCTGGAATTGCGCTTGTCATGTCCGTAACAATGAAGCCCGGCGCTATGCAGTTGGCTCTGATGCCTCTCGGGCCCATCTCCTTCGCAATTGACTTGGCGAGGCCGATAAGGCCTGCCTTTGAAGCTGAATAGTTGCACTGTCCGGCATTGCCGTTCTCGCCGACAACGGATGACATGTTTATTATGCTGCCGCCACGCTGCTTTGCCATTACGGGAACGACGGCACGTGTGAAGTTGAAAGCTGACTTCAGATTGGTGGTGATAACCGCATCCCATTGCTCCTCGGTCATTCGCAGAATGAGACCGTCTTTGGTTATTCCGGCATTGTTCACAAGCACGTCGATGCGGCCGAAGTCGGCGACAATATCCTTGACAACCGCATCGGTAGCCGCAAAGTCAGCAGCGTCGGCTGCGTATCCCTTGCACTTGACTCCTAAGGCTTCAATCTCCTTTATAAGCTCCTCGGCATTGCTGTTTATCTGTCGGTAGGTAAACGCCACGTTCGCGCCCGCCTGAGCGAACTTTACCGCTATCGCACGGCCTATTCCTCGTGTAGCTCCTGTAACGAGAGCTGTCTTTCCTTCAAGTAATTTCATCTCTTTAATTTTTGTTTATCAATACGAAGATAGTTCTTTTTACTTCAATTCTGCATATTTCTCGGTAAAATTATTCAGTTTTCTATTCTAAGATTTGATTTCTGTATCTTAAATAGAGGTCAGGAACAAGCTTGCATATAGATTATACTTGTTGTTTTAATGTTTTTTAACAAACAGCAAGGTGGCTGATTTTTAATGTGTTGTATTCGTGTATATTATTGATATACAGTTATATAGTGCTTTGCTTTATTTGAATTTTTGATGTAAATTTACATAGTAACGAAACAGAATTTATTATATGAACAAGATTTATTCTGAGCCTATTTCAAAGGCTCAATCGCTCATTGAGGGTGTTAAGAAACAGACAGACGTGCTTGCCAGGAAAGGTGTTTCCGTAAGTGTTGATGCTCTTGCTGCGGCTTGCAGTGCTTTAGAGTCTGCCGGTGCTGAACAAGATGCCGCTGAGGCTAAGCTGAAGGAAGCGCGTGACGCAGCGCATGCTTCATTGGAGCGGCTAAAGGCTCTGTTCAACGAGGCAAAGGCGCCGATTAAACAGAATTTCTCTCCCGAAGCGTGGCTCTCTTTTGGTCTGCAGGACAAGAAGTGATAATGCGCTATTATGGGGGTGACTAAAAAGTAAATTCCTGTGTTACGTTTGCCTTCAAAATCCTCATTTACGCCAAGTAAACTGCGGTTTTGAAGCCTGCACAAGCCTTGAACTTTGCTTTTTATTCACCCCCGACGACAAGAGGGTGACTTTTGGGTCACCCTCATTGTATATAGTCCGCTCATTCTTCTTTTTGACAAGTTTTATAATATATTTGCCGGTGAATGCCAATAACTGTTGCCGTATGTGCGAAATAGCTCCGCAAACTTTATTGTTTGTTCAATTTTTAATATATTAGCTGTCAAAATTAACTTAATACAATCATGAACAAAGTAAGAATTTGTCTTTTAGCGGTTGTCGTGCTGTTGGCGGGGCTTGTGGCTTTCGGCCTGGGAAGCCGCCCTCGAGTGCAGGACGCCGAATCTCAGCAGTTCTCCGCTGAACGTGTAGTAAAGGATATCGAGGTCATATCACGCAATCACCACTCGGTGGCTCATCCTGCCGAACGTGCCGAAGTGCGTGACTATCTTGTGTCAAGGCTTAACGAGCTTGGAGCCGACACGGTGCAGCTCTTCGAGTACAAGTCGCTTACAGGCCCTCAGAACAAGCATGTGACATATACCTTTGACGCTACCGATGTGCTTGCGACATTCGCTCCCGGTGGTGGCGAGCCTGCGACCTCTCTTCTCATGGTGGCACACTACGACTCACGCTATTCGCAGCCGATAGGCAGGAACGATACCGTTTGGTCATACGGCGCTGCCGACGATGGCTATGGCGTCGGCGTTATTCTCGAAACGGTCAAGCAGGCCTTGAAATACCGTGACAGCTGGAAGCAAGGGCTCAAGGTGCTGTTCACCGACGCCGAGGAGGTTGGAATGATGGGCATGAAGGCTATCTGGGAAAATAACCGTGAGCAGTTCAGCGATGTCGGCTTTATGATAAACCTCGAGGCTCGTGGTCCTTTCGGCCCGGCGTTGCTGTTCGAGACCTCTCCGGGCAACGAAAAGGTGATGGAACTATATCAGTCGGCAGCGAAATATCCGTTTACATACTCGCTGACAACGGTGGTGTATAGCTTCATGCCTAACTTTACCGACTTTACAGTCGTCAAGGACGAGATTCCTGGCATGAACTTCTCGACAATAGCCGATATCAACCACTATCACACCAACCTTGACAACTTCTCTAATGTAAACGCCAAGTCTATTCAGCATTATGGCTCTCAGGTTGTTCCCGTTGTGCAGAAGTACCTCACCGAGGAGAAATATTCGGACCGTGGAAGCCTTGTCTCGGATAAGGATACAATTAATTTCACATTGCCGCTGCTCGGCCTTTTCAACTTCTCAAAAGGCGAGTATATACTGCTGAATACTATCGTGTTCGTGCTGTTCGCATTTGTCCTTGTGATTGAGGTGCTGCGAGGACGTGCTAATGCGGTCAAGATTTTGCGTGAATCGCTCAAGGCTCTGCTTCTTGCCCTGTGCGCTCTTGCCGCCGGCGAGCTTGTGGCGTTCATCGCATGCCTTATTGCAGGCGTTCAGTTCAAGCCTTTCGGAATAGTGCAGGGTATACGAGGCGACAATCTCATAATGGCTGTATCTGTCATAATAATGGTTGCTCTTGTCGCCGGAGTGCATCTGTTGAAGCGTAAGAAGGCTCTCGGCAGCGCTGCTAACTCTCTACGTAAGAACGCCGGAACAGCCGTTGCCTTGACAATATCTACTAACAAGCTTTATGGCGTCCTTTTGCTTATGACGCTGCTTAGCCTTGTGCTTCTGATATTCATCAATGAGAATCTGATGTTCTTCATACCTCTCTTTGCGGCAACAGCGGGCATGTTGCTTTACCGCCTTACTAAAATGCAGGTATGGCTGCTCGTAGCTATCGCATTGATATTGCTGCACGCATTCTCGTTCCTTTACGCTTTGGCTATGGCACTTACGATAGGGGCTTTCGGGGCTGTCCTGATGCTCGCTATGCTCGATGTGCTTGTCGTCGTTCCGCTGACAGAACTTTACATTACAAATAAGCTGCATTAAATTAGGGAATCTATAATACAAAACAGCGGCGTTGGGATAATCCCAACGCCGCTGTTTTGTATTATATTAATATGTTATCAGTTCATCTTGTAGAGTGTGGGCAGGTCGCCACGCTCGTCGGGATAAATTCCATAGCTTGTGAACTGGCTGCTGTACTGCATGAACTTGTCATTGTAGGTGTTTGTAATCTTCGCAGTTCCGTCAGCGTTGAACTCAATTGTCCAGACAGCGCCTTCCGAGGGAAGAGCAGTGTCAAGATTCACGCTATTGAAAGTGCCTGTCATGTAAAGGTAACGACCAAGCGAATCCTTAATAGTATAACCG
>JAFTRV010000036.1 GCA_017462065.1 Bacteroidaceae bacterium | reverse complement strand
TTACTTTTTCACGAGAGAAAAAGTAATGAGAGAAAAAACGGCTTATTGTAACAACCGGTAGCTTAAGGTTGAGGACTGCGGTAGAATATAAGACGAGCGACAGCGAGGTTTTTGTTTTAACCAAAAAGTTGCTTGGCCCCCAGACTTTGCTGGTGAACCGATTCTCGGCTCTTATATAAAGGTCTTGCATTCTGCGTTCAGCCGCATTTTATGGCGTTGCTTATGTAGCGGTAGGCAATTTGGCATTCGCTGCATCTGTTGCGTGAGCAGTAGGCCTTGCTTAGCTGCAGCAGGGCCTGCGAATCGGCGGCGCAGCCTACCGTGAGCCCTTGCTCTCTCCAGCGCCTTATAACTCCGTTCTCTTCGTTACGCAGGGAATGCAGATAGTCTTCGGCCTTTTCGCAAAGAGCATATTCCTTTCTGTGTCTGCCATATACATACAGCATTGGCACTATCGCATTTATGATAATCACCTCTATTTGCGTCTGTTTCAAATCACCGTTGCCATATGTCTCCGTTCCGCCGAAGCACGTATGGTTTTGCCAATAGCAGTGCAAGGTGTGGCTCAATGTTTTGTATAAGTCTTTTATGCAACCGCTTTCTGCAATGTTTGACATGCTGAACCTCTTGCCGTTATATATCGCAGCCAGTCTCGCTATCCGTACGTGAGGGGCGTTGCAGCCGTTCCACATCGTGCGGCTCATGATTTTAAGGTTGAACTTCTTTTGCAGAAAGCGGAACTCTCTCCTAATCTCTTTGAAGTATTCGCTGTTCTGTGCGAACTCCCTATAATAATAAGGTATGCTCTCCTCTTCAAATAAACCCGCCTGCCCAAAGAATATGGCCTCTACCTGTAGTAAGTTGTCGCTGTGCTTGCCAAGCGCGGAAAAGTCTATCGTGGCGGCAAGCTCTTCGAACTGACGGCTGTGAATGCCGAACCCGAAGCTGCGTATAAGCATTCTGAATAAGGTGTCATCCCACCTATGCCCGTTCTTCTCATGGAGTCTCTCGATGTATTCGGCTCTCTCCTCGACACGCTCCATCAGCAGTTTTGACAATATTCCGTGAACCCTTATTTTGTCGAGTGCCTGGTCGCCGCCGTTTATGTTCAGGCAGCGGCATGCTCCCCCTCTCGCCTCGAATATGTCGCTGTCGAGTTCTGCCGTATGCGTGAGGCAAAGCTGCTGTATCTCCTCGCCATGCTTCCTGAGCATGGAGCAGTCGTTGTGCAGCGTTACGTGGAGGATGACATTGTCGGTACAGCTGTCGCCGCCATGTATCTCTTTCTCCCAGTCGCTGCTTTTGCTGTGCAACACAACGTTTCCTGCCCATGTCTTGTCGCCTATTCGTATCCTTGCGTCGTTGAAGATGTTCTTGTCGCTACGACTGGTGCCGCAGTCCATGATCTGCAGCTTTTCGCCCGATGTCGTTCTGAGATTGGCGGCGGGAAACAGCCTGTTCTTCCATATCTGATACATTATCTTCTCCATAGCATAGATTTTTGCATGGACAAAGAAAATGAACAAACCCGGCAGAAACCAATAAATCTGCCGGGTTTACCCTTCTTATTTAACAATTTTTTGCAGACAGCTATTCCTCGCTCTTTCCCTTTTTCTCTCCGGGGTAGCTTATTCTTGTGTGGTAGATAGCTTTGAGCCTGTTCTTGAATATGCTCTTTATTGTATCGATATCCTTGAATGTCAAAGGCGCTTGGGACAGCTGTCCCTCGTTCAGCTTGGCTGTTACGATGCCGTCCACAAGTTTCTCTATGTTCTCGTCGGTGTACTCCTTTATGCTGTGCGAAGCAGCCTCTACGCAGTCGGCAAGCATGAGTATGGCCTGCTCTCGTGTCGATGGCTTCTCTCCGGGGTATGTGAACTTGCTCTCGTCGATAGCCTCGTCAGGGTGCGCATTCTTGTAGGTTATGTAGAAGTAGCCGGTCTTTGACGTTCCGTGATGCGTGGATATGAACTCCTTGATTTTTCTTGGCAGGTGCTCATGGTCGGCAAGGCTGAGCCCCTCCGTCACGTGCTTTATTATTATGGCGGCGCTCTCTTCCGGTGTCAGGTTGTCGTGCGGGTTGATGCCTCCGCTCTGGTTCTCGGTAAAGTATATCGGGTTGTTCATTTTGCCTATGTCGTGATAAAGGGCTCCGGTCCTTACCTCAAGGCTGTTGGCTCCGAGAGCGCGTGCCGCCTCTGCCGCAAGGTTGCCTACCTGCATCGAATGCTGGAATGTGCCGGGAGCCTCCTGTGACATCTTTTGCAGCAGCTTGCTGTTGAGGTTCGAGAGCTCTATGAGCGTTACGTTAGATACGAAGCCTAAAACCTTCTCAATAATGAACATCATAGGATAGATGAAGAGCATCAGCACGGCGCTTACAGAGAAGTACATATACATATTGTACTTCATTTTCGAGAAGTCCGACTCTATTATCAGTTCGTAGCACATGTATACTACTGCGTATGTAAGAAGCGTTATGAATACGCATCGGAACATCTGAGAGCGTGACGACAGCTCCTTAAGGCTCAGTATGGCGCTGCATCCGGCAATAATCTGGAGCATTGCGAACTCATAAGGCGAGCCTGTCATTATCGAGCACATCATGATTGTTATGACATGCGTGACGAATGCCGTGTTGTGGTCAATGAAGAGGCATAGCATCATAGGCACCATGGCGAACGGCAATATGAATATGCTTATGCCTCCGTGGCTTGCTATAAGCGCCACGATTACCGGGAATATGGTTGCCGACAGAATTGTGAAAATAAACTTGTTCGTGCTGTTGGCGATGTCCGGGCGGTATATATGTATGTATGTCAGGAGCGAGAACATGCATATGATGATGAACATTACCTGCCCGAGGAAGATGTTCATCTTGCTGCCGATGCTCTTCGACGACTCTATCTCGTTCTGTATTGTCAGGTATGTCTCTATCGTACGGTATGTGTCGCTGTCGATAAGGTCGCCCTTGTTTATTATGCGCTGTCCTTTGAGTACGGCCCCTATGCGTGTCTCCACCTTAGCCAGCTGTCTTTCGAGCTCTCTCTCTGACAGAACGCTGTCGCACACGTAGTTAGGGGTGATGAATCTCATAAGCTCCATTGCCGCAATCATCTCTTCCGTGAGCAGGGTGTCGGCGTTTATCAAGGTCTCGTAGGCCTCCGAGGTGCTTACGAATCGGCCGGCATCCTTCGTTATGGTGTCATTGCCGTGCGTGAAGTTTATCTCGTTGTTGCCGCCTGCCCTGATTATATTGGCGTCGTCGTCCGAAACTATGCCGTCCTTGTATAGCGCCTCGAGGCAATTCGCATATTCGCTGTAGGCCCTTGACGGGAACTCCTGCCTGAACTCCTTTCCGTTAAGCTTGTCATTGAAGGTGAAGTAGGGCCTGAAGTTGATTCTTATGCTGTCCTTTTCGTCTGTAATCTGCTTGGCGCTCTTCTTTACGACAAAATCAAAGTCGGCGATTATCTGTTCGTAATTCCACGGGGCGTTATAGTCGTAGCTGTAGCTTGTATACTTCTCTCTTGGCATGAAATATACAATTGCGCAAATGCATGCTATGACAAAGCCAATGTGCAGCACGGTACGGGTGTGCCTGCCAAAGAATTTCTCAAGTCTTTTTTTCATATTCTGCTGAAAGGTGTTTGTTTCCAAAATGTAAACAATCAAGCGCTGCGGCTTGTTGTTTTGATTTTTTTATTTGAGCGTTAGCTCAAAGATAGTAAAAAATAATGAAATTCAATGACGTGTCAGTATTTCTTGTTAAAAAGGCATATATAATGTCTTTATCGCTTCTCAAAAAATGAGATTTTTATTTTGACGGCTTGTTTTGTTGTACTATTTTTGCATATGGCATTGTTATATTGCCCTTAGTGTGTATAATATGCATTAAGGCGCGGTGCGACGTGCCGCATGTCTGGAACAAAGTAATATATATATGGAAAGAAGAGTAAGGGTGCGTTTTGCGCCGAGTCCTACCGGTCCTTTGCACATCGGTGGAGTAAGAACTGCGTTGTATAACTATCTGTTTGCCCGTCAGCATGGCGGAGATTTGGTGTTCCGTATCGAGGATACCGACTCCAACCGTTTCGTGCCGGGCGCCGAGGACTATATTATAGAATCGTTCCGTTGGCTCGGAATAAAATTCGACGAGGGTGTCTCTTTCGGCGGCGAATATGGCCCGTACCGTCAGTCGGAACGTCGTGACATATATAAGAAGTATGTAAAGGTCCTGCTTGACTCAGGCAAGGCGTACATGGCTTTCGATACTCCCGAGGAACTGGATGCGAAGCGTGCCGAAATAGAGAACTTCCAGTACGATGCGTCTACCCGTATGTCAATGCGCAACTCTCTCTCAATGCCCGAGGCGGAAGTTGCGGCCCTGCTTGAGTCCGGTCACCAGTATGTTGTTCGTTTCAAGGTGGAGCCGGGAGAGAAGGTTGTCGTGAACGACCTCATACGAGGGGTGGTTACGATCGATTCTTCAATTCTTGACGACAAGGTGCTTTATAAGTCGGCCGACGAGCTTCCTACGTACCACCTCGCAAACATCGTCGATGACCACTTGATGGAAATCTCTCACGTTATCCGTGGCGAGGAGTGGTTGCCTTCGGCGCCGTTGCATGTGCTGCTGTACCGCGCTTTCGGCTGGGAGGAGACGATGCCTCGGTTCGCTCATCTCTCGCTTCTGCTAAAACCCGAGGGCAACGGAAAGCTCAGCAAGAGAGACGGTGACCGTCTGGGCTTCCCCGTGTTCCCGCTTGAGTGGCACGACCCGAAGAGCGGGGCGGTCTCTTCAGGCTTCCGTGAAAGCGACTATCTGCCCGAGGCTGTGATAAACTTCCTGGCTCTTCTCGGCTGGAACCCCGGAGACGATTCCGAGCTTATGTCAATGGACGAGCTCATTGCTAAGTTCGACCTCTCCAAATGCAGCAAGGCTGGCGCCCGTTTCGACTACAAGAAGATGATTTGGTTCAACCACGAATATATAATCCGGAAACCGGATGCTGACATCGCACGCATATTCATGCCGGTAGTGGAGTCTCACGGTATCTCAACCACGTTGGAGTATCTTGAAAAGATTGTCTCTTTGATGAAGGGCCGAGTGAACTTCGTGCATGAGCTGTGGGATGCCTGCAGCTTCTACTTCGTAGCTCCAGTCGAGTATGACGAGAAGACTGCGAAGAAGCGTTGGAAAGAGGATTCGGCAAAGAAAATGGAGGAACTCGCCTGCCTGCTTGAGTCGCTCGACGACTTCTCCATTGAGAATCAGGACAAGGCGGTGCATGAGTGGATTGAATCGAAAGGGTACGGAATGGGCGAGATTATGAACGCCTTCCGCCTTGCGCTCGTAGGCGAGGGCAAAGGTCCTCAGATGTTTGACATTTCGGGCCTTATCGGCAAAGAGGAGACATTGTCGCGCCTGCGTCGTGCAATAAGCGTTTTAGGGTAATAATGTATACCTTAGGAATATACATTTATATACTGTGCGTCAAGGTCGCCGCGCTCTTCGGGCACAAGAAGGCAAGAAGAAAGCTTGCCGGTCACAAAGAGACGTCGGCGATACTTAAAGAAAAGGTAAAGAAGGGCGAAAGCTATGTCTGGTTTCATGTGTCGTCCCGAGGCGGGTTTGAGCAGGCTCGTCCGATGATAGAGCGCATGCGGGCTACGCACCCTGAATATCGTATAGCCCTGACTTTCTTTTCGCCGTCGGGATATGAGATGGCGAAAAACTACCAGCAGGCCGATGTCGTTTGCTTTCTGCCGTTCGACACATGCCGCAACGTAAGAAAGTTTCTCGATGTCCTGCAACCGAGAATGGCGTTCTTTGTAAAGTGTGAGTTCTGGCTGAACTTCCTGACGGCCTTGAAGAGACGCTCTGTGCCGGCGTACAGCGTGTCGTCGGTCTTCAGGAGAGAGCCTCTGCTGCTGCTGCGTATCGCCGCAAGGCGAATGCGTAAGGCGCTGCACTGCTTCGAACGGCTTTATGTGCAGGATGCCGAATCAAAGAGGTTCCTTGAAAAGATAGGAGTCTTCAATGCCGCGGTGGCAGGGAATACAAGGTTCGACCGTGTTGTCAAGGTGCTCGAGCAGGCACGGCAGCTGCCGCTCTTGGAACAGTTCGCCTGCGGCAAGCCTGTTTTTGTGGCCGGGGCGTCGGAGAAGGATGACGAGGCGGTGTACATGCCTTTCTTTAACAAGAACAGGGATTGCAAGCTCATTGTAGTGCCGAACGATGTCAGCGACGAGCATGTAATGGCTGTAGAGAAGGCTTACAGCGGCGCATGCGTCCGATATACTCGTGCGTCTGTCGAGGAGGCGCAGGCGGCTGGCTGCATGATCATAGACAGTTACGGCCTTTTGTCGTCGGTCTACGGATACGGTACGGTGGCATACGTCGGCGGCGGCTTCGGCAAAGGGGTGCATAATCTCCTTGAGGCGGCCGTGTACGGCGTTCCTTTGATATTTGGCCCGAACAATGGACGTTCATTGGCGGCTCAGCGACTTAAAGAGCATGGCGGGGCTGTCGAGGTGCGGGATGCTCAAGGCTTTGATGAGAGCATGGCTCTTTTGCTTGCGGACGATGAGTATCGTGCAAGGGCGGGCGCTGCCGCGGAGCGGTTTGTTCTGGAGAGCGCAGGGGCTACGGCCAGAATCTTTGAGGACATAGGGCTTTGATTTAGCGGAACGAAAGAGTAAAGAATATAAAAAGATACATATAATTATAAACCTTAAATTTTAAAACTATGCAGTATTTAACAAACGAAAAATTAGTGATTGTCGGCGCTGCCGGTATGATTGGTTCTAATATGGCGCAGTCGGCTCTTATGATGGGCTTGACAACCAATCTCTGTCTTTATGACGTGTTCTCTCCCGAGGGTGTTGCCGAGGAGATGCGTCAGAGCGGTTTCGACGAAGTGAACATCACGGCTACTACAGATGTCGCTGAGGCGTTCAAGGACGCTAAGTATATCATCTCTTCAGGCGGCGCTCCACGTAAGGAGGGCATGACTCGTGAGGATTTGCTCGCAGGCAACTGCAAGATTGCCGAGGAACTTGGCAAGAACATCAAGACTTACTGCCCCGATGTTAAGCACGTGGTTATCATCTTCAACCCTGCGGACTTGACAGGCCTTGTTACATTGCTCTACTCAGGTTTGAAGCCGGGCCAGGTTACAACGCTTGCGGGCCTCGACTCTACACGTTTGCAGAATGCTTTGGCTAAGAAGTTCGGTGTCATGATGAACCAGGTTACAGGTTGCGCTACATATGGCGGTCACGGCGAGCAGATGGCTGTTTTCGGCAGCGCTGTAAAGATTGCCGGCAAGCCATTGACCGATATCATCGGCACGGCCGAGTTCCCCGAAGAGGAGTGGGAGCAGATGAAGAAGGACGTTACACAGGGTGGAGCCGCTATCATCAAGCTGCGTGGCCGCTCTTCATTCCAGAGCCCTTCTTATCTCTCTGTCGAGATGATTCGTTCGGTTATGGGCGGTGAGGCGTTCCGTTTCCCTGCAGGTACATACGTCTCAAACGAGAAGTACGATCACATCATGATGGCTATGGATACAGTACTCGACAAGAACGGCTGTTCATACAAGATGCCTGTAGGCACAGAAGAGGAGATTGCAAAGCTCGATGCAAGCTACGCCCACCTTTGCAAGATGCGTGACGAGCTCGTTACTTTGAACATTGTTCCTGCAATCTCAGAGTGGAGCAAGATTAATCCTAATCTCTAATATAACGTGAGTTCGATATAATTTTAGAACAGAGAAAGTTGCCCGTCATTGACGAATTCCACGTCAATGGCGGGTTTCTTTTCAAAGAAACAATATGCAGCAATGGCACTCAACGCATTTGCGATAAAATTGTTG
>JAFTRV010000008.1 GCA_017462065.1 Bacteroidaceae bacterium | reverse complement strand
TTCAAAACCGCAACCGACGCTGCTAACGAGAGCAAAGAGTGCTTGCTTTCTTTGCCGAGTAGCGAGGAGGAAAAGCCACAAAGGGTTAGTTTACTGAGCGTAAATGAGGATTTTGAAGGCAAACGTAACACAGGTAATTTGCAAGCGAGTTAAACACAAAGTTTACTTTGTTGTTTTACAACGAGCGTCGCCAAATTCAGGGTACCAAATTTACTTTTTAGTCACCCCCTAAGACAATATTGTTAGAAACATAAAGCCAACCCTAATCCGTTCGAAGAGGCTTGCAGCTGCAACGATGCGTTATAAGCCTTTTCGAGGCGGTTGAGCCTCACCCTGTAGACACAAGCCAAAGGAACGCCCGCAAGGAAGCATGCTCCGCCTGCGAACATAGAGCCGATGCCTGCATATATCGCTATGTCCTCGGCTATAGTATTCTCTTTCGCAAAGGCCTTAGGCAAAGCCACAACTAAGCCGACCGCCGTAGTCACATAACCTGCTGCAGCCAACGAAAGTCCGCCGAATGTAAGGCCGAGACCCACCTTGTAATACTTACGATACTTAAGGTAATCGACGCTGCGGTCAATGCCGTTCAACGAAGAGAAGCAGTTGGCAGCGGCCTGCTTGTCAAGCCTCTTGCCATCCATAAACACCCTGCTTCCTATTATGTTTATAGGTTTCTCTTGCAGGGGGATGTCGTTTTGAGCATATTGGGCCATTGCATTTATGCTCATAAACGCAACGGCAATGAATAGTAATAGTTTTTTCATGTATAGATTTTAGGGGTATTGGTATATCATGTGGGTGCAGATGTAATTCTCGCCGAGGAATATTGCAAAAGACTCCTCTCGAGGCTCGCCCGTAGTGTTTTCATCGACAGTAAGCAGAGGCGTCCAGACATTGCCTTCGTACTCTTGCGCCCACTCTATTCTTGCCCAGTCGCAGTCGTCGAGCCCGTTAATCGTGTACTTGTATTCATGAGTCAGATTTACGCACAGCTCGAGGAGATTTCTTCGATGTACTCCATAGGGCTCAATCTCGATGGTTTCTCGCTCGTACACCTCATTATAATCGTCCCCGCCCTCATAGCTGTTGTCTTCGTCATCGTTGTTTTCGTCATCCTCTATCTCCTGCATGATATCACCTATCATGCCAAAAAGGTCACCGCATGAAGTAAACACAAAAGGTGTTGAAGCGAACATCGCAACCAAAAGAAGATTTGTAAAAAACTTTTTCATAGTAATTTGTTATAAATTCTTAAATCAACATATCGTGTGCAAAATAATAAAAAAGAAAACAAAACGACAAACATAAATGCATAAAACAGCGTTTTCGCCGCACGGCAGCTACTATTTGAGCAATATGCTCTCAATCGCATCTTTCAGCTGAGCCTTGCCCATAGCGCCTTGCATACGCTGCAAAGCGCCGTTCATGGGAACGAATATCAATGTAGGTATGGAACGTATCGCAAAGAGCGACGCGAGTTCCTCCTCGTCATCGACATTGACCTTGTAGACATCGATCTTGCCTGCATATTCGTTCGACACCTCCTCGAGCAGGGGCGAGAGCATTTTGCAAGGACCGCACCAGTCGGCATAGAAATCAATCAATGCAGGCTTGTCGCCCAGGAACTTGAATTCACCATTGCCGTTCTCAATGTCGGACACTCTCCGTGAGAAACCGCCTTTCGTCAAATGTATTATTGCCATAGTCTTGATATTTTTGTTAGAAACTGTTTACTTGCCGCTAAAATAGCTAAAACTTCATTAATCCCATACAATGGTAAAAACAGAAACGACAATATTGTTCATAAATGAACAAAAATTATACGGCTTTATTGATTGTTTGGATAGTTTAAAGTAAATTAGCACCAACAATTGCTAATTTGGGATAAACTTTATGGAACAGAGAAGCACGCTCGGCAAGCTATGGCGTTTTATAAGACGCTACAACAGATACATCAAGGTCGGTTTGATTTCATTATTCGCATTGATTATTGCAATGCTGCCAAACGAGGTCTTCGGCATCGAGGGGCTTACCGACATTCAGCAGCGTGTCATCGCCATATTCCTGTGGGCGGCCTTCATGTGGATTGTCGAGGCCGTTCCGGCATGGACCACGTCGCTGCTCATAATTGTAATAATGCTGCTCACCGTTTCGGACAGCGGGCTGTCGTTCCTTACGGACGGATATGCCAAAAGCGAGCTTATGAGCTACAAGAACATAATGTATACGTTCGCCAACCCCACCGTAATGCTCTTCATGGGAGGCTTCATACTTGCCCTTGTAGCCTCTAAGAGCGGCATCGACGTAAGCATGGCGCGAGCTATGCTCAAGCCTTTCGGCTCTAACCCCAAAATTGTACTGTTCGGCTTCATGCTTGTTACAGCAATATTCTCAATGTTCGTAAGCAACACCGCAACGGCAGCCATGATGCTCACGTTCCTTGCTCCTGTGCTGCGCCAGCTGCCACAGAGCGAAAAGGGCACGGCGGCATTGGCGCTCGCCATTCCCATCGGCGCTAATATCGGCGGTTTGGCAACGCCTATCGGAACGCCCCCTAACGGCATTGCGTTGCAATATATAAACGATGCGGACGGCCTTAATTTAGGCGTTGATTTCGGCGAGTGGATGATGGTAATGACGCCTCTTGTACTTGTCATTATCGCAATCTCGTGGGTACTATTGACAATCATGTTCCCCTTTACCGCAAAAAAGGTAAACCTTCACATTATGGGAGGCGCCAAAAAAGGCTGGAGAACAAATGTGATATACGGGACATTGGCTGTCACGATATTATTATGGATGTTCGAGAAGTGGACCGGCATCAACTCGTATGTGGTCGCGCTCATACCTATCGGCGTGTTCGCCATTACACGAATAATAAAGTCGAGCGACCTCAAGGACATAGACTGGGCCTGTCTGTGGATGGTTGCCGGAGGCTTCGCTCTTGGCGAGGGCATGTCAAAGACCGGGCTTGCCGAAGCTCTTGTAAGGACTATTCCGTTCGACAGCTGGCCGGCGCTCATAGTAATGATTGGCGGCGGACTCATCTGCTGGATACTTTCACAATTCATCTCCAACTCTGCCGCAACGGCGTTAATGGTGCCCATTATGGTAGCTGTAGGAACAGGCATGGGCCCTGCGCTCGGAGAGTACGGCGGCGTAGGCACACTGCTTGTAGGCGTCGCAATGTCGGCTTCGTTCGCCATGTCCCTGCCCATAAGCACCCCGCCCAACGCCATAGCATATTCGACAGGACTTATAAAGACCTCGCAGATGTTCCGTACAGGAGTTCTGATAGGCGTGATATCGCTCGTACTCGGATACGCTCTTGTAATTCTTTTAGGACAGACAGGATATTTCGGATAATACAATAAACACATATATGAAAAATAGATTACTATCCACATTGCTTGTCGCATTGCTTGCGACAGCGACATTCGCACAGGAAAAAGAGAAAAGTAAAGTCAGCTTCAAGTTCTACGGTTTCGTAAGAAACTACGCTTGCTACGATACAAGGGCAAGCTACACATCGAACAGCGAGCAGTTCTACTACATGCCTAAGGATGTCAATTACAACGAAGACAAGACCGAGGACCTCAATGCGCAGGACAACATCATGCTCCTTAGCATCACCACCCGCTTAGGCCTCAACGTCACAGGACTGGAGTTCCTGGGAGCGAAGACGTCGGCAAAGATTGAATCGGACTTCGCCGGCTTCGGTTCAAGCAACACCGTGCTTCGCATACGCCAGGCGTACGCCAAGATGGAGTGGGAAAAGAACAAGCTGCTTGTAGGCCAGGCATGGCACCCAATAATGGGCGACATGATGCCCGACGTCTTCTCTTTGGAGACCGGAGCGCCGTTCACCCCGTTCAGCCGCTCTCCGCAGGTGCGCTATGATTTCCAGACAAAAGGCGTGACCCTCACCGCCACGGCTCTGTATCAGTTCCAGTACACCTCATACGGCCCCGACGGCGGATCGTTCGAGTATGCCCGCAACGCCATTGTTCCCGAGGTTTACCTGCAGGGTATGATAAGGAACGGCGGCTTCATGATGGGAGTAGGCCTTGACATCCTCACCCTCAAGCCACGCCAGTATTATACAACAATGGAAAAGGAGTTTGTCAAGAACCCCATATATCAAGCAGACGGAACGCCCGTATTAGATGCGAACGGAGAGCAAGTATATGCATCGGTTCCTACAGGAAACGAGGTTGCCGTAAAGCACAACTCCAACAAAAAGTTCGTCAGCTTCACCCCCACTCTCTTCGCATCGTACAAGAAGGGCGACTGGGGCGTAAAAGGACGTGTCACATACGCACAGAACGCGGCACACCTTAGCATGATAAGCGGCTACGGCGTTACCGAGAAGCTCGACAACGGCGAATGGAAATACAGCAGCCTCAACAGCATCAGCGGCTGGGTAGACGCCACATACAAGCTGAACTTGAAGAGAGGCTTCTTCACATTCTGCTGCTTCGCGGGATATACCAAGAACCTCGTCTGCATGAACGACATATGCAAGAACGACAAAGGCGAGTTCATGCTGTATATGCGAGGCGAGAAGAACATGGACTACATGTGGCGCGTGGCACCAAGCGTCCTCTACACGCACAATGCGCTGTCTGTCGGAGTGGAGTACAACCCCACCACCGTAGGCTACAGCAAGAACAACGGCACGGATATCAATGACAACTATACCATGTATAACCCTCATGCCGTGACAAACCACCGCATATGCGCTATGTTGCGATACAACTTCTGATTAAAACATTATAATAATTAAGACAATATGAACAAGAAAATTCTGACATTAGGCATGCTGCTTCTTGCAGGCTTGGGCGCCACCGCGCAGGTGAGCCTTGTAAACCCCGTACCGCAGGAAGTGACAATAGCCGGAGAGAACGCAATTTTTGAGGCTCCCGCACAGTGGAGCATCAACGCCGACAAGAGACACCTGAGCGGATATATCTACGACGCTCTCATGACAGCTTCGCCCGAAGCGGTAAAGAAAGCCCCGTTCAAGGTTACGCTCGGCATAAAGGGCGAGGGCAAGGTAGCACGCTACAAGAAGCTGATACCGGCAAAGAGCGAGGGTTACTACATGAAGGTGACCGACAAAGAGGTTGTCATTGCCGGAAACGACGAGAAGGGACTCTTCTACGGCGTACAGACCCTGCTCGGCATGATGAACGAGGGCAACCTCGAGGCGTGTGCCATTACCGACTGGCCCGACGTACCTTTCCGAGGCACCGTGGAGGGCTTCTACGGCACGCCGTGGAGCCACGAGGCACGCAAGAGCCAGCTTGCGTTCTACGGCCGCAACAAGATGAACGTATACATATACGGCCCTAAGGACGACCCCTGGCACCGTGACAAATGGCGCGAGCCATACCCCGAGGCCGAGGCAAGCCGCATAGCAGAGCTTGTAGAGGTTGCCAAGCAGAACGGCGTGAACTTCTACTGGGCGATACACCCGGGCGTAGACATCAGATGGAACGACGAGGACCGTGACAAGCTCATCGCCAAGTTCGAGGTGATGTACGAGCTCGGCGTCCGCTCTTTCGCCGTCTTCTTCGACGACATTTGGGGCGAGGGCACAAAGGCCGACAAGCAGGCAGAGCTGCTCAACTACATCGACGACAACTTCGTTCAGGCGAAGGGCGATGTAGCGCCGCTCATTCTCTGCCCTACCGAGTACAACAAGGGCTGGGCGAATGAGGAGAGAGGCTACCTGCGTACCCTCGGCAAGGAGCTGAACAAGAGCATCGAGGTGATGTGGACCGGCAACTCGGTCGTTGCATGCATCGACAAGCCCACAATGGAGTGGATTAACGAGCGTATACAGCGTAAGGGCTATATATGGCTCAACTTTCCCGTGAACGACTTCGTGCGCGACCATATCCTCATGGGCCCGGCTTACGGCAACGGCCTTGACATCGCCGGCGACGTTTCGGGCTTCGTAAGCAACCCTATGGAGTATGCCGAGACATCGAAGATTTCGCTTTACGGCATTGCCGACTACTGCTGGAACATGGAGGCATACGACTACCAGAGCAACTGGGAGAAGAGCTTGAAAGACATTCTGCCGAGCAACCCGCAGGCATTGCGTACGTTCGCCCTTTACAACAAGGACCTTGGCCCTAACGGGCACGGGTTCCGTCGCGAGGAGGGCGACGAGCTCAAGGCGACAGCCGAAAAGGCCCTTGCCGGCGACCAGTTCGCGGTAGCGATGCTCAACGTGACATGCAACGAGCTTGAGATAGCTTGCGACATACTCCTCAACGAGAAGAACAACCCTCAGCTCATTCACGAGCTGCGTCCCTGGATACTGCAAGGCAAGAACCTTGCCGCATACGGCAGAACAGTAGCGTTGATGAGAATGCTGGCCGAGGTTAAGGACAACGGCAGCTCAACAAGCCAGTTCATCAGCTTCGAGAACCTCTACAAGCAGGCGCGCTCATTGCAGAAGCAGATGTTCGACCTTGAGAACAACAAAGCCATGCGTCACCCCTACCAGATTGGCACGAAGCTCGGAACAAAAGTAATGCTTCCGACACTGAACAAATTGTTCGCACAGGCTACAGCCAAGTACAACGAGCTTAACGGCACAGAGCTTGACACGACAGCCGAGTACAACCCATACAAGCTCAGTTCAACCGTTACGCAGCTTGCATTGCTGCCGGTAAGGCTCAACGGCGACGTTGTTGAGATTGCATCGGCGCTCGAGGTTATCAACTGGCAGGCCGACGGCGAGCTGCTGCTCGAGAGCGAGAGTGCCGTTACGTTCCAGGGCATGGACTTCAACTTCGGCGTGAACAACGTGGCAAAGAACTTCCGTCTCGAGCTGTTCGTGAACGGTGCATGGAGAGAGGTCGCACTGCTCCACTACAGCGAGGACGACCCTGTTATCCACACAGGCAACGAGCTCGGCGGCATGACAGCTACCAAGCTCCGCATCACTAACATCAGCGGCGCAGAACAGAAAGTATACTTCAAGAACTTCAGATTTATCAGAAGATAAGCGAGAATGCCTTTCATTAATACAAGCCCAGCCCGGAAAGTCCGGGCTGGGCTTGTATATAGAGTACAGAGATAGTAAAATGTCCCGTTTATTACGCAAAAAACGGCTCACCTGCAAAGTCTAGGGGGCTAAGCAACTTTTGGGTTAAAACAAAAACCTCGCTGTCGCTTGTCTTATATTCTATCGCAGTCCTCAACCTTAAGCTGCCGGTTGTTGCAATAAGCAGTTCTTTCTCTCATTACTTTTTCTCTCGTGAAAAAGTAATCAAAAAACGCCCGTCACACGGAAAAATTAGTCACGGCAGCCTTTT
>JAFTRV010000035.1 GCA_017462065.1 Bacteroidaceae bacterium | reverse complement strand
CGTTCGGCCATGCTTAATCAAGCGAGCTTGTTAATCATTGCTACAGTCGTTAAACGTTAGACGCTATCACTTAACCAGCACTTTGCACTTCGTGCGAACTGCTTTGCGTTCGGCAATGCTTAATCAAGCGAGCTTGTTAATCATTGCTACAGTCGTTAAATGTTAGACGCTATCACTTAACCAGCACTTTGCACTTCGTGCGAACTGCTTTGCGTTCGGCAATGCTTAATCAAGCGAGCTTGTTAATCATTGCTCTCACTTAACCAGCACTTTCTTGCCGTTCACGATGTAAATGCCGGCCTTTGTGATGCTGTCGATGCGACGTCCGGTAAGGTCATATATCACCTGAGCAGCATCAGCCTCAACATTCTCAATGCCGGTAGTACCGTCGTCAATTATACGCTCTGTCAAGACGAATGACGAGCCGGCATCATTATCGTTCCAATGATTCACGCCTCCGCTCTGAGCATTCACATACTGCCCGTAAGCCTGGTTTAACAGGCAGAAAGCACCCGGCTTGTCGGTGTTAGACGGGCTGAGGACAAACGCTGTAGCCTCGGCGTAATCGGCAATTGTAACATTGCCGCTGCCCGTAGACTTGATAGCGCCGCCGGCTTTGCTCACAACCTTAAAACCATCTTCGAGGTTTCCTACAAAGCCCCATGTGTAAGCATCGGCATTAGCTTCGTCAATAGTCTCGATAGCCGCACCGTTAAGCTGCCAATGCACATCGCTGCCCATGCCATTGCTATACATATATGAAGGCAAGTTCGTGTGAATGCGAGCGTAATACCAAGTATTGATGTTTTCCAAAGCATCCGCCGCGACAAATGGCAGGTCCTCTACAACCTCAAGGACAAACACAGCCCCGTTGTCGCTCTCTTCCACAACGCCCTCGGGCTTGATAACCTTAACAAAAGGCTGGAATGTCTTTGCGACTTCGGGGAACTCCTCGCCGATAGCGCCTTTTGTCTCATAAGCATACTCGTCCTGCATCTCGCCTTTGTATATGAACTGGTACGTAAACGTAGCCGAAGGCACTTCCGAAGCCACGACCTCTACTTCAATGTCATACGCAATGCCCTTATCCAAGTTAGACGCATCGGCCGCAGGCCACTCGCCCCAAGCGTTGGTATAAATAACACGGATGCGGGTTGTTCCTATTTTAGCGTCAAGAGGAACATTGATGACCGTTGTAATATTCATGCACTCTTCATAATTACCGCCGACATTGTGAGTAGGAGGCTTTACGCCCCACTTCTGAACAGCAACGCCAAAATCGCAGTCGCCGTCAAAGTCGGTAAAAAGCGAAGCATGGCAGTAACGGATATCCTCTCTTACCGTTGATACGCTGTATTCGCCCAAAGAGTAGGCAACCAAGTTCAATGTAAACGACTCGCCCGCAACAATCTTAACCTTTTGAGGAAGCACATTGTGTATTGAGCCGGGATGAGCGTCGGCCGTGTAGTCTACGTTCTCCTCAGCGCCATCTGTCGTAACGGCTGTCAGATAGTTTGTAGCGTAAGAGGTACCGGCGGGGACTGAATAATCCTGCGCCATAGCAGCTACTGCAGCTACCATCATAGAAAGAAAAAGTGTAAATTTTCTCATAAGCTATAAGTTTTAAGTTAGTAAACTGTTTACACATTATTATAACATCGCAAATATAAACTTTTTTTAATACAGAAACCACTCGGAACGAAAATTTATTTTATTGATATTGCGATTATTTAACCCATTGTCTTAACCGACAATGAAAATTATATGATACTTTTGCTTCGAATGAACTCAAAAAAGGTTTTATCATGAGAAAGACATTTATTATCGCTGCATGCTCGCTAATGCTCTTAGCATGCGGCAGCAACAAGAAGAACGATACAGAGAACAGAGAATGCACCGGGCAGCAGAGCTACGAAAGAGCAAAAGGCAGCGCCAAGCTGACTGCCGACGAATTCCGCAACAAAGTCGCGGACATTAGCAAGCCCGGATGGAAATTCCTTGGCGACAAGCCTGCCGTCATTGACTTTTACGCCGACTGGTGCGGCCCGTGCCGGATGATCGCCCCGACTGTCGAGAAGGTGGCACAGAAATACGGCGACAAGATTGACGTCTACAAGGTAAACATTGACGACGCGCCCGAGCTTGCACAGGCTTTCGGCATTTCGTCGATTCCGACAATCATGTTCGTGCCGGTGAAGGGCGAGCCCTCAAAAGAGGTCGGAGCCTTGACAATGGCAGGGTTTGAAAGGAATATTGAGAAGATGCTGGAATAAAAACACAAAGAAAGAGGTTCAGCTGAACCTCTTTCTTTGTGTTGGGCTACCCGGACTCGAACCAGGAAAGGCAGGACCAGAATCTGCAGTGTTACCATTACACCATAGCCCAATGCTCAAATGCGATGCAAAGGTACAACAATTTTTGGTAAAAAAAATGTTTTTGCCGTTTTTTTACTTAAAAAAATATTTTTTAGCTCCATTTATGTCTGTCGGCGTACAAAAAGAGGGTATATTTGTAACTGATACTGACACCATGCCGCTGCGGACAAGACATTTTGTCACATAAAGCATAACAAAAGGCCCAAAAACCGAGTGGCAGGGATTTTGCAACAACACAAGTAAAGCAAACACACATTTAATATATGCAAGAAAAAAAGAGTAACGCACAAGAGGTTATAGACCGGATTATCGAGGGTATACAGGACAAAAAAGGCAAGGAGATTGTTATAGTGGATATGCTAAAGCTCGGCAACAGCATCTGCGACTACTTTGTGATATGCCAGGGAAACTCGCCCACTCAGGTAAGCGCCATCACCGATTCTATTGAGGATACCGTAAGAATCAACTGCAAAAGAAAGCCTTACGCTGTAGACGGGCTCCGCAATGCGCAGTGGGTGGCAATGGACTATGGCGACATCCTCGTCCACATATTCCTGCCCGATGTACGCAAGTTCTATGACATTGAGCACCTGTGGGCCGATGCGACGCTCACCGCAATACCCGATTTAGACTAATATTTATGGCAAACAATATAAAAAGACCGAAATTCAACTTCACATGGTTCTACATGGCCATTGGAGGCATTCTGCTCTCCTTCTACCTTTTTGGCGGAGGGGGAAGCGGCAACATGATTATGGAAAAGGAGTACTCGGAACTGACCCGGCTCATTTCCAAAGGATATATTGAGGAGATAACCGTATTCGACAACGACGAGGTTGAGGCATTCCTGCACCTGGATTCCGCAAAGAGCGTCTTCGGCGACAGGCCGATAGAGAAAGGCGTGCGTCCTAAGATTGTATCGACTATTGGCTCAAGGGACAACTTCGAGACATTCATTTTCGAACAGAAGGCCAACGGCAACTTTACGGGCAAGCTGAGTTACAAGAAAAGGCCCGACTACCTGAACGGCTTCTTATGGAACATCCTGCCGATTGTCGTACTTGTCGGCGCGTGGATATTCATCATGCGTAGGATGAGTGGCGGAGGCGGAGCGCAAGGCGGCGTGTTCAACGTAGGCAAGTCGCAGGCGAAGCTGTTCGACAAGTCGAACCAGCCACGCATAACATTCAAGGACGTAGCAGGGCAAGAGGGAGCGAAGCAGGAGGTCAAGGAGATTGTCGATTTCCTTAAGAACCCGCAGGTATATACCGAGCTGGGCGGAAAGATTCCTAAAGGAGCATTGCTTGTAGGCCCTCCGGGAACAGGAAAGACCCTGCTTGCGAAGGCCGTCGCAGGCGAGGCGAACGTTCCGTTCTTCTCAATGTCGGGTTCCGACTTTGTCGAGATGTTCGTAGGCGTAGGTGCATCGAGAGTACGCGACCTGTTCCGCCAGGCAAAGGAGAAGGCTCCCTGCATCGTATTCATCGACGAGATTGACGCCGTGGGACGCGCAAGAGGCAAGAACCCCTCTAT
Source organism: Bacteroidaceae bacterium (assembly GCA_017462065.1). Classification (GTDB taxonomy): domain Bacteria; phylum Bacteroidota; class Bacteroidia; order Bacteroidales; family Bacteroidaceae; genus HGM04593. Next base: position 33,559 of record JAFTRV010000035.1, on the reverse strand, counting down.
GGGCGGAAACGACGAGCGAGAGAACACCCTTAACCAGCTGCTCACCGAAATGGACGGCTTCGGCACCAACAGCGGCATCATAGTGATTGCCGCCACCAACCGTGCCGACATTCTTGACAAGGCATTGCTGCGTGCAGGACGCTTTGACAGACAGATACATGTGGACCTGCCCGACCTCAACGAGAGAAAAGAGGTGTTCGGAGTACACCTGCGTCCTCTGAAGCTCGACGCTTCGGTCGATGTGGAGACTCTCGCAAGACAGACCCCGGGCTTTTCGGGCGCCGACATCGCCAATGTGTGCAACGAGGCTGCGCTGATAGCCGCTCGCAACAAGAAGAAAGCCGTGGACAAGCAGGACTTCCTCGACGCCATTGACCGCATTATCGGCGGCTTGGAAAAGAAGACTAAGGTGATGACGCAGAAAGAGAAGGAGACCATAGCCATTCATGAGGCGGGCCACGCCACAATCTCATGGTTCCTTGAGCATGCCAACCCGCTCATAAAGGTGACTATCGTACCGAGAGGCAGGGCACTGGGCGCTGCGTGGTACATGCCCGAGGAGCGACAGATAACCACAAAGGAGCAGATGCTCGACGAGATGTGCGCCACTCTTGGCGGACGTGCCGCAGAGGAGACATTCATAGGCCATATATCGACAGGCGCCATGAACGACCTCGAGCGTGTCACCAAGCAGGCGTACGGCATGATAGCATACGCAGGCATGAGCGACAAGCTCTCCAACCTGTGCTACTATAACAACAACGACAGCATGTTCACACGCCCGTATAGCGAAAAGACAGCCGAGGCTATCGACAACGAGGCGCATGCGATGATTACAGAGCAGTACGAGCGTGCGAAGGAGCTGCTGAAGCAGCACAAGGAGGGACATGCCGAGCTTGCGAAGATACTTCTTGAGCGCGAGGTGATTTTCGCCGAGGACGTAGAGAAGATATTCGGCAAGCGTCCGTGGGCGTCACGTAGCGAGGAGCTGTTCGGAGACAGCGACGCTCAAAAGGAAGCAGCACCGGCAAACGAGGAGCTGCCCGCCGAAGAGAACACGCCCGAAAACGACGGCACGGCAGAGAACAAGGATTGACAAGCGGCAAACGCATATTTGAAAAACGACAATATGAAAAATTTTATCGTACGCACATTGACCGGCGCGCTGTTTGCAGTGACACTGATTGCCTCTATCCTGTACGGAAAGGCAACTTTCGGAGCAATGTTCACATTGGTGACAATACTATCGGTAAACGAGTTCTGCAACCTTGTAAAGAGATACAAGAAGACCACATTCCCCACATGGCTCGCCGCCATTGCGGGCGGATACCTTTACATTGCGACGTTCATGACGTTCCACGGCAACAACGCAGCCCCGATGACTCTTTACGCTCCGTACATAGCCATTGTCGCATATATTTTCATACGCCAGCTTTTCGACACCGAGGGCAAGGCTCTCGACAATTACGCTTATTTCACAATGAGCCAGATATATGCGGCATTGCCGTTCGCTCTGCTCAACATACTCGCAACGGCGGGAGCAAGCGCCGGCAGTACCTACTTCTACCTGTTGCCAATCTCCATTTTCGCCCTTGTATGGTGCAACGACACGGGAGCTTTCTTCGTGGGCTGCTCAATAGGAAAGCACAAGATGTTCGAGCGAGTGTCGCCCAAAAAGACATGGGAAGGCTTTGCTGGCGGCGCCATTGTGGCGATAATAGCAGCCGTAGCGGCATCACGCTTCTTCACGATAATGAATGTTTGGGAGTGGGCAGGCATGGCAGCCGTAGTTGTCATTTCGGGAACGTTCGGCGACCTGATAGAGTCGAGCATGAAGCGTGAGATGCAGATAAAGGACTCGGGGAACATGCTGCCGGGACACGGCGGAATACTCGACCGCTTCGACAGCACCATGCTCGCAACGCCATGCGTGATGCTATACCTGAGCTTTATCGGCGTTCTTTAAGAGAGATACCATCTTGCGTGCCGCGCGCTCCGATGCGCCGGGCTCGCCTAAGATATCCGTCATGCGGCTATACTCCTTGAGCATAGCCGCTCTTTCTTTACCCTTTTCCGGGAGCAGCTTGCCGAGCTCGCTCTTGATGTTCTGCACCATCATATCGGCTGCCACAAGCTCTCTCACCACCTCACTGCCGGCGATAAGATTCACCAAAGAGATATATTTCACTTTCAGGAAGTTCCTCTTTAGCCAAGAATAGAGCCTTCCCATTGGCAACGCATAGCACACGACCTGCGGAACATTGAAGAGCGCAGTCTCGAGCGTCGCCGTGCCCGACGTCACCAACGCCGCATGCGAGTTGCTAAGCAGCTCGTAGGTCTTTCCGTAGAGAATGGAAGCGCCCTCTTTGAGGTAGGACGCATAGAACTCCTTGTCAATGCCCGGAGCGCCGGCAATCACCGGCTGATACTCGGGAAAAGCCTTCATCGCCGACAGCATCATTGGCAAGTTCGACTTTATCTCCTGTTTGCGGCTGCCGGCGAGCAGAGCCACGACAGGCTTTTCGGGCAGGCTGTTGGCCGAAAGGAACGAAGCACGCCCTACCCTGCCGCTTTGCAGGTAATCATGCACGGCATCGACGCAGGGGTTGCCCACATAGTTTATCTTGAAGGAGTGCTTCTTCTCAAAAAAGTCTATTTCAAAAGGAAGTATCGAGAAGAGCTCATCGACACTCCTCTTGATATTCTTTATGCGGTACTCTTTCCAAGCCCATATTTTGGGAGAGATATAGTAGTATACAGGGATATCGCTCTTCTTTTTCACATATTCGGCTATAGAAAGGTTGAAGCCCGGGTAATCGACAAGCACAAGGGCGTCGGGCTTCCAGGCGAGAATATCCCTCTTGCACAGCTTCATATTGGCGAATATCGTTCTTAGATGCAGCAGCACAGGCACGAAGCCCATGTATGCAAGGTCACGGTAGTGCCTTACACGCTCGCCGCCGACAGACGACATTAGGTCGCCGCCGAAGAAGCGGAACCGTGCTTCGGGGTCGGCAGCCTTGATTGACTTCATCAGGTTTGAGGCATGAAGGTCGCCCGAAGCCTCGCCAACAATAAGATAGTATTTCATTCTCGCCAGTTATTTACGCCGTTAAGCCCGCACTCTCAGAATTCCCAGCCTTGCATATCTTCGAGCAGTCTGTAATCGGTAAGGTCTATTGTCGTAGGAGTTATCGCCACGTAGCCGTTGTCGAGCGCCACTCTGTCGGCACGTTCATCATTCTCGGCCGTGACGAACTCACCTGTCAGCCACCACCACTCGCCGCCTCGCGGATGATTATGAGCGCCCCACTCGTTCACCCAGCTGCCGCGAGCCTGACGGCACACCTTGACGCCTTTGTATTGAGGAATGTCGGGAAAATTCACATTCAGGCAGCTGCCGACGGGCAAGCCACGCTCAAGCACATTGCGCACCACCTTGCGTATGACGTCGAACGTGGGGGTGAAGTCGGCGTCGGCATCGTGCGAGCATAACGAAAAGGCTATTGAAGGAATACCCTTCATGCAGCCCTCCATAACTACGCCCATCGTGCCTGAGTAGTGAGCGTTCACGGCTGAGTTATCGCCATGATTTATTCCGCCCACGACAAGGTCGGGCTTGCGGGGAACAACGGCATGGCACCCTAATTTTATGCAGTCGCACGGAGTGCCGGTGCATGAGTATATTTCAAGCCCCGGCTCGGAATGCACTTTGGTCAATTTCACCGGCACCTCGCTTGTTATGGCGCATCCCTTTCCGGAACGCCCTGTATGGGGAGCGACAGCTATCACATCACCGAACTCCTTAAGGACGCCTAAGAGCGAGTTGATGCCCTTAGCCCGGTAGCCGTCGTCGTTTGATACTAAAATCAAAGGTCTTTCATTCATAGCAATACTGTTTTACAGGTGCTAAGATAGTAAAAATTTGCCAATTCCAACTTTAATGCATATCTTCGCTAAACAGAAGATAACAATTTTTATAATATAAAAGTTCTTTAACTATGAAACGGAGTATTTTTGCCGCTATCATGCTGGCTTCGTCAATATTTGCCTCAACCGCAAATGCACAGAAAGCCGATATTTACCCCAAGCCGCAGAATATCGAATGGGGTAGCGAGACCGCATTCAAGAATGACGTCGCATTCACGCTGACAGGAGCCGAGGAGACCGACCCGGATGCGGTAAATCTTTTCAAGAATAAATTAAGCACCGAAAATGGCACGATTGAGGTTGTCATAGGCGAGAGAGGCGACGCCGCTGTAGCCGGATACGCAAGCCTCATTCCCGAAAAGGCAGAAGGATATTACCTTGCCGTGAGCAAGGAGAAGGTCGTGATTGCCGGCAATGACGGCAGCGGCACATTCTACGGCGTGCAGAGCTTCATAAAGCTGATGTCAATGCCCGACGTTCCGTGCGTTACCATAAGCGACTACCCGAGCGTTCCGCAACGAGGGCTTGTAGAGGGATACTACGGCAACCCCTACAGCGAGGCCGACCGCATGGGGCTGCTCAAGATGTTCGGCGAGCTGAAGATGAACGTGTATATATACGGCCCGAAGGACGACGCATACCACAAAAGCAAATGGCGCGAGAACTACCCCGAGGCTCAGGCGCAGAAGATAAAAGAGTACGTGAGCACGGCTAAGGCGAACAAGGTCGAGTTCGTATGGGCGATACACCCGGGAGAGGACATCCAATGGAACGAGACCGACAGAAATAACATAGTGAACAAGCTGAAAGCCATGTGCGAGCTCGGCGTGCGTACTTTTGCCGTATTCTGGGATGACCTCTGGAACGACGACGGCTCTCACGGCGACGAGCAGGGCGAACTGATGAACTACATCGCCCGGGAGCTTGAGGCGGCATACCCCGACATAAAGCCCTGCATCATTTGCCCCACGCAGTACAACAGAGGCTGGTCGAACGGCGTGTACCTGCCGACGCTCGGCTCAGTAATGAACAGCGACATAAATGTCATGTGGACAGGCAACAGCGTTGTGGACATGATAAACAAGGGCGACATGGAATGGATTAACGGACAGATTAAGCGCAAGGCGTACATCTGGCTCAACTATCCGGTGAGCGACTACTGCATCAACCACTTGCTCATGGGCCCCACGTACGGCAACGACCTTGACATAGCCGACCTGATGTCGGGCTTTGTATCAAACCCGATGGAGTATGCCGAGGCATCAAAGGTCTCGCTGTTCAGCATCGGCGACTACACATGGAACATGACGGCATACGATTCCGACGCTTCGTGGGAAGCAGCCATTAAATACATAATGCCCGAAAACAGCGAGGCGTTCAAGTTCTTCTGCGAGAACAATGTAGACTTAGGGCCTAACACGCACGGGCTGAGACGCACGGACGAGTCGCCCGAGTTCGTAGCGGCTAAAAAGGTTTTTGACGAGAAGCTCGCCGCAGGCGACAATTCCGCTGCATACGAGGCCGTAAACGAGCAGTTCAGCAAGTTCGTCGCTACGGCAGAGACTCTGCTCAACGCAGAAGAGGCCAAAGCGCTTACGAGCGAGATTGAGCCGTGGCTGCTATGCATGAAGTACATGGGAGAGAGAGGAGTCGCCATTGTTGAGATGAGCAAAGCGCTTGCCGAGGAAAACCCCGAGACGTTCGTCGAGCAGTACCTTAAGTACAAAGAGAGCGACGAGGCGCAGGCCGCGCTGCGTTCACGAGACTTCGCAGGCTCGTTGAAAAGCGCGACTCCCGTTGTAGCAACAGTGCATGTAGAGCCGTTCATCAAGAACGCCATTGGGGAGCTTGTAGCCGCATACAAGGAGGTATACGACTACCGCACGGATATTTTCCCGGCGCAGGTTATCGAGAACGGCACATACCGCATCATGCATAACGGCATGTACCTGACCAACGACAACCCGAACGTGGCAAGCAGCGTTCCGCAGTTCAAGAGCGCAATAGATGACATTCGCCCGCAAAGACAGGAGTGGAAGATTACGCTCGACCCAAGCACTAAACGATACAAGATTGTAAACTTGGAGGACGGACGATACATAAACGAAAATGGCATGTTCACCGTAAGCGACGAGACCAACCCGTACGAGGCTGTATGGCACACATACGAGATTACTCTGCTTGCGAACGGCAAATATGCGATACAGAACGGCGGCAGCGCCGGCAACAAGTTCTGGACTGTGAGCGGCACACGCATACAGCAGAGCGACTCAAACGAAGCCTTGCCCGACAAGTATATTTTCGACATCGTCCCGTTGGGAGAAGAGCCGAAGGAGAAGCTTATCGATGACAACGCTGTATACTACATAATGAATGGGGGAAAATTCCTTACAAACAACAACATAAAAGGCAGTGGAGGCAACCCGACATTCAACGAGGTTGCCGAGCCGGGCGAGGCGCAAGAATGGAAGATTACGGTTGATGCCAAAGGCAAGAACTGCTACAAGATAACAAGCAACGCCGACAACCGCTACATCAACGAGTACGGCGTATTCGGAACGAACCAATATTACAGCGACTGGAATGCCTACCTGCTGATATCGCTTGGCGACAAGTGGTCGTTGCAGTGGACTCAGTCGGCAATTAAAAATGGCGTTCAGTACATTGTAGCGAAAGATGACCGCCTTGCGGAGGCAAACATTTCAAGAGACGACAGCTATACTCTGACTATCATCGCAAAGGACACTTACACATCGGTAAATAATATTGACAACAACATGCTTGAACATACTGGCGAGGAAGTTACAGGGGAAGAGAGCGTCTATAGCATTGCGATATATTCTGCCGACGGAAGATTGCTGAGAGAAACGGCCGGCAACCGCATTTCGACGGAAGGACTGCCGAAAGGGCTCTACATTGCCGTAGCGACAACGGAGAACGGCACCGAAAGCCGCCGATTTGCCGTTGAATAGCAGATATGCGACCAAAAATCAAGAACTACAGAATGTTACATCGCCCTGCGGTGTAACATTTTTTATGACATGTTATTAACTGATTGTTCATAAGTTCATAGATTTTTATAATATACAATCTTGTTTTTTTAATAACTTTGCAAACACAATAGTGTTTGTGTTTGCGAGTATTGGCTGCGCTCATTGCGTGTGAAAATAAATTTTCACCCATTCGCTTGCACAATACTTGCAAGCTAAAGGCTGTGATTGCAGGCAGTGTGTCTCAAGCACAGCAATAAGAAACACGATAAACCACGACGGGATTATAAAGTTGAAAATTTACAGACATGGGAAAAATAATAGCATTAGCCAACCAAAAAGGCGGTGTAGGAAAAACAACGACAGCGATTAACCTTGCGGCGTCGCTTGCGACCCTCGAGAAGAGGGTGCTTGTGATTGACGCTGACCCGCAGGCCAACGCCTCGTCGGGTCTCGGCATAGACATTCGTGAGATAGAGTGCTCTATCTACGAGTGCCTTATAAACAGAGCCGCTCCCGAAGAGGGCATTCACCCCACAAGCGTAAAAGGGCTTGACATAATACCTTCGCACATAAACCTTGTAGGAGCGGAAATAGAAATGCTCGACATGCCGAACAGAGAGAAAATCATGCGCGAGGTGATTGAGCCCATTAAGGGGAATTACGACTACATACTGATTGACAGCTCTCCGTCGCTCGGACTCATTACGGTGAACTCACTGACAGCCGCCGACTCGGTAATCATACCCGTGCAGTGCGAATACTTCGCTCTCGAAGGCATCAGCAAGCTGCTGAACACCATCAAAATCATAAAATCAAACCTTAACCCGGGACTTGACATCGAAGGCTTCCTGCTCACGATGTTCAATTCACGCCTGCGACTGAGCAACCAGGTATACAACGAAGTGAAGAAGCACTTCCGTGAACTGGTGTTCGAGACTGTAATACAGCGTAACATCAGGCTCGGCGAGGCGCCGAGCATGGGCATCCCCGTAATCATGTACGATGCGGAATCGACAGGAGCGAAGAACTATCTGGCATTGGCCGCCGAGATTATAAAAAGAGAAAAGAGATAACAAATAATGGCAAAACAGAAATTTACTTTAGGCCGTGGACTCGACGCACTGATTTCAACCGAGGCGTTGAATACGCCTGCGTCATCGTCTATCGGCGAGATTGAGATTGCGAAGATTGCTGCAAACCCCAACCAGCCGCGACGAGAGTTCAACGAGGAGTCGCTGCGGGAGCTTGCCGACTCGATAAAGGAGCTTGGCGTCATACAGCCGATAACCCTGCGTAAGGAGAGCGACGGCAGCTACCAGATTATAGCAGGAGAGAGACGTTTCCGTGCTTCGCAGCTTGCAGGCAAAAGCACGATACCGGCATACATAGTAAGCGCCAACGACGAGAACACAATGGAGATGGCGCTCATTGAGAACATACAGCGCGAGGACCTGAATCCCCTCGAAATTGCTTTGGCATACCAGCAGCTCATAGAGCAATACAGCCTGTCGCAGGAGCAGCTGAGCAAGAGAGTGGGAAAAGGACGCGCCACGATTGCGAACTTCCTTCGCCTGCTGAAGCTGCCGGGCAACATTCAGGTAGCTCTCAAGGAGAAACGGATAGACATGGGCCACGCAAAGGCGTTGCTGTCGCTGTCATCGCATGCCGACCAGATAGCGGTGTTCGACGAAACGGTAAAGAACGGCTATTCGGTACGTGAGGTCGAAGAGCTCATACGCAAGATGAAGAGCGGCGAAGAGGGCGGCGATGCGGCAAAAACGCAGCAGAAGAGCAAGAAGCAGGACGCCGTGTACCACCAGCTGAAAAAGCACCTTACGCAATTCTTCCAGACACCGGTACAGCTCACCTGCACCGAGAAAGGCAATGGAAAGATTAGCATAAAGTTCAAGAACGAACAGGAGCTTGAACGCATTATTGCGATATTCGACAAACTAAACCAATAGCACGTGCGGCGTCTGTGTTTGACATACGGAGTCATTTTAGCGGCCTTCCTGTCGGCACTCCCCGGCACGAAGGCTCTTGCGCAATCACAGTACTTAGGGATTGCCGCGACCGACAGCCTTGCAGCTGAGTATTCAGCGAAGAGCGACTCCGTTATGGCAGACAGCGTTTACCGGCAGATTTCGGCAGAGAGCCCTGTCATGCTCGCCGACAGCGCCAAGACCGTGGAGAGCAAGCCTGCAAAAAAGGCGTGGAAGCCCAATGTATCGACATCGACATGGCTCGCACTCGTCATACCGGGAGGAGGGCAGATATACAACCGCAAATACTGGAAGCTGCCCATCGTGTACGGCGGGTTCGTGGGCTGCATGTACGCTTACAACTGGAACGGACAGATGTACAAGGACTACCGTCAGGCATACCTTGACATCATGGACAGCGACCCCAACACGAAGTCGTACGAGGATTTCTTTCGCCCGGGATATAATTTCGAGGCGAACAAGGAGTACCTTAAGAACGTGTTCAAGAAGAGGAAAGACCGCTACCGCCGCTGGCGCGACATGAGCATATTCGCCTTTATCGGCGTTTACGCCCTGTCGGTAATCGACGCCTACGTCGATGCGCAGCTTGCGAGCTTTGACATAAACGACGATGTGAACATAAACCTGGAGCCGCAGATCATACAAAGCGGCTCACGAATAGACGGAAGCGAGTTCTACGGACTGAACTGCCAGATTAATTTTTGAAAGACAGAAAGATTATATAAATGCGAAAGACCATAACATTACTTACAATCCTTACGATGCTTGCCGCCACCGCAAAGGCCGGCACGCACCTGCCCGACTCTGTAGACAACCACATAATCAAGCACTCGCTGGTTGCTACCGAGATGGAGATGACTATTGGCAACGACAGCATAATGAGCGCCATAGGTGACAGCATAACATTCGAAATGCCCGACTGCATGCTCGAAGAGATTGACAGCATTCTTACCAGCTGGCAGGCACGCAACCTGCTCAGGTCGCTCGACAACTCCTACGGCACCGCCGAGAATATAAAATGCAGCGACACGGTGTACGCCGAAAGACTGCAGAGCATGCAGACGATAGTCAAGATGCCCTACAACCGCATGGTGCGTTCTTGCATTGACCGATACGCTACGGTAAACCGCTCGTTAGTGGCGTACATGCTCGGATTGTCGGAGTTCTACATGCCTATCATTGAGGAAGAGATTGACCGTGCGGGCGTTCCCCATGAGCTAAAGTACCTGCCCGTCATAGAGTCGGCGCTTAACCCTAAGGCGGTATCAAGAGCCAACGCCAAAGGATTGTGGCAGTTCATGTTCTCGACGGCAAAGCTGTACGGACTGAAGTCGAACAACTACATCGACGAGCGTTTCGACCCTATAAAATCCACTAAGGCGGCGATACGCTACCTCGACGACCTTTACAAGCTGTTCGGCAAATGGGAGCTGGCGATTGCCGCATACAACTGCGGTCCCGGCAATGTAAAGAAAGCGATTGTACGCTCGGGCGGCGAGACCGACTTTTGGGAAATTTACCGCTGGCTGCCTCGCGAGACAAGAGGATACCTGCCGATGTTCATCGCCGCCAACTACATAATGACATACCACAAGGAGCATGGCATAAGCCCTATGGAGCCGATTATGACTGTTTCGACCGACACGGTGCATGTTTCGAGAAACCTGCACTTCAAGCAGATTGCAGACGTGTGCGGCGCCGACATCGAGGAGATCAGGGCTTTGAACCCCCAATTCATAAAGGACATAGTTCCGGGAGAGAACGAGCCTTACGTGCTGCGCCTCTCGAACTCGCTCGTGACAGACTTCCTTGCCCAGGAGGACAGCATATACAAACACCGGGAGCAGGAGTTTTTCCCGAGAGAGAGCATTGAAAAGATGCTAAAGCAGGCAAAGGCCAACGACGACGGCCACGGCACTCTCAAGCGCCACAAAATCAAACGAGGCGAGACGCTTGGCGGCATAGCCCGCAAATACAGGGTTACCGTAAAGCAGATCATGAAGTGGAACGGCATGAAAAACACCAACATCAGAGAGGGACGATATCTTAAAATATACTGACAGGCATGGAGAGCAACGACGAGAAAAGATTGATTGACGAAGAGGCTGCCATAAATGCAGCCTTTCAGGAGCTGCTGGACATATATCTGGCGTCGCAGCACCGCAAGAAGGTTGAGCTTATCACCAAAGCTTTCAACTTCGCGCGTCAGGCCCACAAAGGAGTCAGGCGTCACAGCGGCGAGCCGTATATCATGCACCCTCTTGCCGTTGCCCGCATTGTATGCAAGGAGATTGGACTGGGCTCCACGTCCATTTGCGCAGCGTTGCTGCACGACGTAGTCGAGGACACCGACTACACGGTAGAGGATATAAGAAACCTTTTCGGCGACAAGATTGCCGAGATTGTGAACGGAGTGACAAAGATTGCCGGCGGAGTGTTCGGCGCTCACGCATCGGAGCAGGCCGAGAACTTCAAGAAACTGCTGCTCACCATGAGCGAGGACATACGTGTCATACTCATAAAGATTGCCGACAGACTGCACAACATGCGCACCCTTGAGTTCATGCAGGTAAACAAGCAGTACAAGATTGCAGGCGAGACATTATATATATATGCGCCTATCGCATACCGCCTGGGACTGAGCCGCATAAAGACAGAGCTCGAGAACCTCAGCTTCAAGTATGAGCACCCCGAGGAGTACCACCGGATAGAGAAGAAAATAGAGAGAACGCAGCGTGAGCGCGACAGGCTATACAACGAGTTCACGCAGCCAATCTGCGAACAGCTCGACGCCATGGGGCTCAAGTACCGCATAATTGGCAGAGTAAAGTCGCCCTACTCCATCTGGAACAAGATGCAGAAGAAACATGTGGCGTTCGAGGACATTTATGACATACTTGCCGTGCGAATAATCTTCACGCCACGCGAGGGACGCGACGAGAACAACGAATGCTTCAACATATACATTGCGCTGACCAAGCTGTACAACGCTCACCCCGACCGCCTGCGCGACTGGGTGAACAAGCCCAGGACAAACGGCTACAAGGCCCTGCATGCGACCTTCATGAGCATGCACGGCGAATGGATTGAGGTGCAGATAAGAAGCGAGAAGATGAACGAGGTAGCCGAGAGAGGCATTGCCGCCCATTGGAAATACAAGAGCCAGGGCGACAACAGCAACGACGAACAGCTCGACAACTGGCTGCACACCATCAAGGAGATTCTTGACGACCCGCAGCCTAACGCTCTCGACTTCCTTGACACCATAAAGCTCAACCTTTATGCGACTGAGATATTTGTCTTTACGCCAAAAGGCGATATAAAGACCATGCCGCAGAACTGCACAGCGCTCGACCTCGCTTATAGCATACACACATTCCTGGGCAACCATTGCATAGGAGCGAAAGTAAACCACAAGCTTGTTCCGCTCAACCACCTGCTGCAGAGCGGCGACCAGGTCGAGATTCTCACGTCCAACGCACCGAGAGTGGATGAGAGCTGGCTCTCATTCGTAACGACCGCAAAGGCACGTGCAAAGATTCATGCCGCATTGCGCCGACAGCAACGCCTATTGCAGCATGAGGGAGAGGAGAAGCTCAACCAGTTCCTTGAGAAAGAGGGGCTTGGCAACCACGCCGGCAACATCGAGAAATTATGGAAGCTGCATGGTCTCAAAGAGAGGGACGAGCTGCTGCTGGCGTTAGGCAAAGGAAGCATTACGCTCGGCAATGAAGACAAAGACGCATTGCTCGGCAACAAGAAGCTCAGCTTCGCTTCGATATTCTCGTTCAACAGAGACAAGAAGAAAGAGGGAGAGACAAAGAGCGAGGTACATGAGCAGATAGACCGCAAAACCCCGATAAACCTTACCGAGGAGAGCCTGAAAGAGAAGTATATAATAGCGGAGTGCTGCCACCCGATACCCGGCGATGATGTCCTGGGCTACTACGACGAGAACAAGCACATTGTAATACACAAGCGCAATTGCGATGTGGCGAACACACTTAAGAGCAGTCACGGCGACAGGATACTTGCCGCTAAATGGGGCACACATAAGCAGCTCTACTTCGTAGTGCCAATTCAGATAACGGGCATCGACGACATGGGCGTGCTGCACGACATCACCACTATCATTTCGCAGCAGCTGAACGCAAATATCCAGAAGATACACTTAGAGAGCAACAACGGCATATTCGACGGCACGTTCTGGATAAACGTACACGACGTCGATGACGTAAAGAACATTTGCGACAACCTTAAGAAAATAAAGAATATAAAGACTATCGCAAGAATAGGATAGCCGCCAAGCCACCGGATTGCATATTCCATGCTATTAATACCCCGCAAAGCAAGCATGCTGCCGGTTCATGGAAAATACATTTCTGCCGTCTTTAAAGCGAGCGAGGCTATAAAGCATAGAAGCGACCGAAAGGTCGCTTCTATGCTTTATATAATATCGAGTTGCTCCTTAAGTGCCAGCAGTTCTTCTTTTACAGCCTTAAGACGGTCGATGACCTCGCTGTTCGTTTCGGCGCTCTCTTTAGGACCGCCCGCCTTGAACTGCTTTTTAGCGCCTGACAGCGTAAGCCCGCGCTCCTTGACCAAATGATAGACTGTACGCAGCGTCTTTATGTCGTCTTTAGTATAACGACGCACTCCGTTGGCGCCTTTATACGGCGAGACCTGCGGAAACACGGTCTCCCAATACCGCAAAGTCGTTTCCGTAACGCCAATCTCCTTTGCAACCTCCTTGATGGAGTAGTACATCTTCAAGTCTTTGTTCAGGTTCAGTGCCATATCAGTCGTATATTTTGCCGTGATTCTCGGCCATCTGCAACATCTGGTCGTAGCCGTCGGCGTCCAAGTCCATAAAATAGTAATTGATAGGATTTTCGTGCTTGCCCTTGTTTATGACTTCGTAATGAAGGTGCGGGCCGGTGCTCTTGCCTGAGTTGCCGCTGAGAGCTATCTGCTCGCCTCGCACCACCTTTTGGCCTCTTTTAACAAGGAATTTCTTGTCGAGCAGGTGGGCGTATAATGTCTTGTAGCCGTAGCCGTGGTCAATGACGACCGTATATCCGTAGCCCGACATCCACTTTGCGCTCTCGACGACACCGTCGGCAGTAGCATAAACAGGCGTGCGCTTATCGCAAGAGAAGTCCATTCCCTTATGGAACTTACGCACCTTATATACAGGGTCGATACGGTAGCCGTATCCCGACGCCGTGCGCTTAAGGTCACGGTTCGCTATGGGTTGAATGGCGGGAAGGTGACGCAGGCGCTCCTCGGCGTCCTTGTCGAGAGCCACAACCTCGTCGAACGATTTTATCTGCATATAGAGCTGCTTTTCGAGAAGGTCGAGCTTCTGAGTCGTCTCAACGAGCAGTTCGGCATTGTTCATTCCGAGAAGGTGGTCGTAGCGGTTAGTGCCGGCATACCCTGCGTTGCGCGCCTCATCCGAGACGGGCTCAGCATTGAGCATGACTCTGTAGAGATTGTCGTCACGCTGCTGTATGTCCTGAAGCACCAGCATGGCTCTGTCGAGACGTGAAGAGAGAACCTTGTATTGCGCCAATAGCTGCGAGTTCTCATTCTCGAACTCCTGAACGGTAGGCTTGTCTATAAGCATGTAGAAGACAAGGAAAGCAAGACCGCCGAAGATAATGCTGAAGAATATGTTACGCAGAACAATTATCACCCTTTGCGCAAGAGTGACATATATGCGCTCATACTCATTTGTCTCGGAGTTGAATGTATAACGTGGCTTTCGCATTTTCCGGTAATAAACGTCTGCAAATGTAATAAATTATTACATTTTCTGCAAATAATAGAGACTAAAGCCTTTAAAGTGAAAAAACTATTGAACTTTACACAGCCATAACCGACAATATTCCGTAAAAAAATGTAACTTTGCATGATTTTTGTCAAAAGGAAATATAAAAACTTAATTATATGCTCACATCAAAAGAAATTAGAGAATCGTTCAAGCAGTTCTTCGAGCAGAAAGGACACCTCATCGTTCCCTCGGCTCCAATGGTTGTCAAAGATGACCCGACACTGATGTTTACCAACGCAGGAATGAACCAGTTCAAGGATATCATTCTCGGCAACCGCCCCGCAAAGAGCAAGCGTGTAGCCGACTCGCAGAAGTGCCTTCGTGTAAGCGGCAAGCACAACGACCTTGAGGAGGTAGGACACGACACATATCACCATACGATGTTCGAGATGCTCGGCAACTGGTCTTTCGGCGACTATTTCAAGGAAGACGCCATCAACTGGGCCTGGGAGTACCTTACCCAGGTAGTGAAGCTCGACCCCAACCGCATGTACGCAACCGTATTCGAGGGCTGCGAGGCCGAAGGCTTGGAGCGTGACAACGAGGCTGCGGCCATTTGGGCGAAGCACCTTCCCGAGGAGCGCATCATCAACGGCAACCACCACGACAACTTCTGGGAGATGGGCGACACAGGCCCTTGCGGACCTTGCTCGGAGATACACATCGACCTTCGCAGCGATGATGAGAGAGCAAAAATCAACGGACGCGACCTTGTGAACGGCTCACATCCTCAGGTAATCGAAATATGGAACCTTGTGTTCATGCAGTTCAACCGCATGGCCGACGGACACCTTGAGGAGCTGCCGGCAAAGGTTATTGACACCGGCATGGGCTTCGAGCGTCTTTGCATGGCGCTTCAGGGCAAGCAGTCGAACTACGACACCGACGTGTTCCAGCCTATCATCAAGGCTATCGGCGAGCTGTCGGGAAAGAGATACGGCGAGAACAGCCGGACAGACGTCGCCATGCGAGTAATCGCCGACCATATACGTACAATATCATTCTCCATAACGGACGGACAGCTTCCTTCAAACGCAAAGGCAGGATATGTCATTCGCCGCATCCTGCGCCGTGCAGTACGCTACGGCTACACGTTCCTGGGACAGAAGCAGGCTTTCATGTACAAGCTTGTCCCGACGCTCATAGAGAACATGGGTGACGCATACCCCGAGCTGAAACAGCAGCAGGAACTTATCACTAAGGTGATGAAAGAGGAGGAGGAGTCGTTCCTTCGCACCCTGGAGACAGGCATCGGCATGCTCGACAAGATTATGGCAGCGACTAAGGAGAACGGCAAGAGCGAAATCAGCGGCGTCGAGGCGTTCACCCTCTACGACACTTTCGGCTTCCCGATTGACCTCACGCAGCTTATTCTACGTGAGAACGGCCTTACCGTGAACATGGAGCAGTTCGACGAAGAGATGCTCAAGCAGAAGACACGCGCCCGCAATGCGGCTGCCGTGGAGAACGGCGACTGGATAACAGTGAGCGAGGGCGAGTGCGCTTTTGTAGGATATGACAACACCGAATACGAGACAACCATTCTTCGTTACCGCCAGACAAAGCAGAAGAACCAGACGCTTTACCAGATTGTACTGAAAGACACTCCTTTCTACGCAGAGAGCGGCGGACAGGTGGGCGACTGCGGTGTTCTCGTATGCGGCGACGAGCGTATTGAGGTTATAGACACAAAGAAGGAGAACAACCTCCCGATACACATAACAAAAAGACTGCCTGCAGACCCGACCGCTACATTCAGAGCAGAGGTAAACAAGGATAAACGTGCGGCTTGTGCGGCAAACCACTCATGCACGCACCTCATTGACCAGGCACTGCGCCAGGTTCTCGGCACGCACGTCGAGCAGAAGGGCTCGCTTGTAACGCCCGACTCAATACGCTTTGACTTCTCTCACTTCCAGAAGGTGACCGATGAGGAGATTGAGCAGGTGGAGCGTATCGTGAACGCCCGTATCCGCAAGAACATTCCTCTCACGGAGTACCGCAACATTCCTATCGAGGAGGCCAAGGAGCTTGGCGCAATAGCCCTCTTCGGCGAAAAGTACGGCGACCATGTACGTGTAGTGCAGTTCGGCACATCCATTGAGTTCTGCGGCGGCACACACGTTGCTTCTACCGGCGAGATAGGCTTTGTGAAGATTATCTCGGAAAGCTCTGTAGCGGCAGGCGTAAGACGTATCGAGGCTATAACAGGCGAGGCGTTCGAGGAGCACATCTACAAATTGCAGAACTTGGTGAAGGAGATTCACGCATTGTTCAACAACGTGCCTAACCTAAAGGCCGCAATATCAAAATCAATAGCCGAGAACGCAGAGTTGAAAAAGGAGATTGAGGAGTATGCGAAAGAGAAGTCGGCCGCAATAAAGGACAACCTTCTTAAGGATATCAAGGAGAGAGGCGGCATGAACTATATCAGCGCCATTCTGCCTGCGACACCGGCTGCCGTAAAGGATATCGTCTTCATGCTGCGCCAGGAGAGACCTGAGAACCTGCTTGTAGTCATCGGAAGCATCCATAACGAAAAGCCTCAGCTTACCATTTCAGTCAGCGCTGACCTCGTTGAGCGCGGCATCAACGCCGGCAAGATTATTGGCCAGGCGGCACGAGAGATGCAAGGCGGAGGCGGCGGACAGGCACACTTCGCGCAGGCCGGCGGCAAGAATGCGCAAGGCGTCAGGGCTGCAATAGACAAAGTATTCGAGATAATAGAAGCGTAAAAGAAGATGACTCAAAAGTCATTTTGCAAGGAGAACAACCCCTGTCAAATGTGCTTGACAGGGGTTGTTAGTTCTAAAAGTGGGCTTTTTGGTCACCCTCTTGTTTGTTTCCGTTTAGCCTCCTAAACTCTAAGTTCTCAACTCTAAACCCTCAACTATAAACTCTCAACTATAAACCCTCAACTCTAAACTCTCAACTCTAAACCCTCCAATTAACAAGGTACAGTTGCTCCGTGGCACGGGTAAATGCCGTATACAGCCAACGATAGTAATCGAGAGTCATCATGTCGGGCGTCACATATCCCTGGTCGATGAAGACATGCTTCCATTGACCGCCCTGCGCCTTATGACAGGTTACCGCATAACCATATTTCACTTGCAGGGCATTGTAGTAAGGATTACTCCTCACTTGTTCCATGCGTTTGCGTTTTGACTTTATTTCGGGATAATCCTCCCAAACGGCATTGAACAGCCTTTCGTTCTCATCTTTGGTCAATGAGGGCGATTCGCTTACAAGGGTATCGAGAATAATTTTCACGTCTATCTCGCAATCGTCGTAGTCGATAAGCGACAAGGTCACGTCGGCGAACCTGAAGCCGTACATCTCTTCTACTCCCCCTACTCTTTTTATTTCCGCTACATCTCCATTGGCAATAAAGTCGAGTTTGCCGAGCAACGACTTATCCACTCTCCCGAGCTGCTCACGCCAATAATAGTTATTCTTTACAATCATCAGCATGTCCCCCCTGCTGAGTTCCTCCTCACGATAAAGAATGCGTCGGCGTATGCCTTCGTTATACACGTTGGCACGCTTATTGGAACGGCAAAGTATTATAGTCTCGTCGTGCCCCGCCTCGTTGTAAGAGCTTTCGATACGCTCGACAAGCTCTTCGCCCTGCACACGGCTGATGCCGGGAAGACCCTCAAGGCATATATTCGGAACTACGCCCGTTTCGCCGCTGCAGATAATATCACGCAACTTGGTGGCATTGAAAAGAATGCCCGAGTCGTCGAGCTGACGCATGACCTGCGTAAGCTCCACAGCTGTAACGTTCATGAAGAGCGACTGCAGATAGCGGGGAGAGAGAGCCGGCGAAAGCTCCTCGCCTACCGGAGGCAACTGCGCAGTGTCGCCCAAGAGCAGCATCGAGCATCCTTCGCCCGAATAGACGAATTCGAGAAGGTCGTCGAGCAACGCCCCTGACCCGAAATTGGAGGTGCCGGCATTTGATATCATCGAAGCCTCATCTACGATAAAAAGAGTGTTCACCGCCCTGTTCTCCATTAAAGTGAAGCGAGAAGAGTCGAGCATCGACTTCTGACGGTATATCCACTTGTGTATGGTGTATGCATTCTTGCCCGAATAAGACGAAAAGACCTTAGCCGCCCTACCCGTAGGAGCGAGGAGGACCGTCTTGCGGCCAAGCTGTTCCATTGTCTTTACGAGAGCCGATATTAGAGTGGTTTTTCCTGTTCCCGCATAACCGCAAAGAAGGAAAATCTTACGGCTGTCGCCCGAAAGGATAAATTCCGATATCTTTTCGAGCGAATTTTCCTGCTGGGAAGTTGCATTGAAAGGAAAATTTAATTTAATTTGCGAGGCTAAATATTTATTTATCACTTGTCATTAATAAATTTTAGGTCTATAAAACGAATATTCGTTTTTTTATCTTATTTTTGCGATACGAAAATACATAAATAAAAAATACAGTACAATGAAAACCTTACTAAAAGTGCTTTTGGGAGTTCTCGCTGTAATACTTGCAGTTGTCAATGTCCGCAGCGTGATGAGCCCTATCCAGTTTGAAGAAATCAGAGCAAAGCGTGACAGCGCCGTAATTTTCCGTTTGATTGACATCAAGGATGCCGAGGTTGAATACTACAGAGCCAACGGAAAGTACACCAACGACTTCGATTCTCTTATCAACTTTGTAAAGACAAAGAAGATTTATGTTGTGAACAAGGCTTACGAGCTCAACGACAGACAGCTCGAGAAAGTAGCGAACATCAAGAGAGAGAGAGAGAACATCAAGCCGCACATTGAAATTTCATTGACTATCGACGAGGCAGACGGCATTATTCTCGACCTTTTGCAGAAGGCAGAAAAGAAGAACAACTGGAAGGAGATTGACGAGCTCAGTGCCATGAACACTACAGAAGGCGACCTTCGCAACTTCCGTCGTGACACCACATGGGTATCTCTCATAGACACTCTTTACCACAACCCTGCATACCCTATCGACTCTTTGCCATACATTCCTTACGGCAACGGCGAGAAGTTCACCCTCCTTGCCGACAGCATAGCAAAGGCCGGCGGCGGCCATACACAGCTTTTCGAGGCAAGAGCCGACTTCAGCCAGTATTTGAAGGGTATCAACGACCAGGAATACGACAACTACGTTCTCGGTATCAAGAAGAAAGTCACTCAGGTTAGACGCGAGCCCGTTCTCAACGCAGAGGGTGAGCCCACATACGACGAGAACAATGAGGAGATTGTAAATATTATACCTTGCCGCCGAGTTGGCAACATCAAGGAGCCGAACAACAACGCCGGCAACTGGGAATGGTAATCGACAAGGCTAACATACAAGATAAAGCATTATCCATTCGTATCAGTACGAATGGATTTTGTTTTTGCACCTACGTCCCGTCGGAGCAAGAGAGCCTGAAATACTTCTCGTGCCCGGCCGACAGCCGGCGCAGCCTCGCATCGAACCTTCAGGACGCCATAGAAAGTTGCCAGCTGATAAAGCACGGCGACAGGTACAATGTGAAAGCAATCATAGAGACAAGCGAATACACATGCGTCCCAGCTGACTATGACAAGAAGAGCGACCATGAGTTGTTCTTCCGCACATGCTTTCCGAAGAGCGGCGACTGCGAGATAGCGGCTAACAGGCTCAACATGCAAGGACACACCATACTTTTCCCTGTAGAGAATTCGATAGCAGAGATTTTGCGAAGACTCGGAGAGGTGACATACTACACACCCGCAAGCATCATCATCAGCTACCTCGGCTACAAGCCAATGAACGAAAGACAGTACATGCTGGCATATCTCTACAATGACATTGCATTCATTCTTGCGATGGACAACGGAAAGGTTCAGATTTCAAACATTTTCAAGAAGGAGGAGAACGAGAACATCGTGTTCTACCTGCTCAGCATATGGAAAGAGCAAGGGCTGTCACAGACCGGCGACACATTATATATATGCGGCGACAGCAGCGTCGAGAACTTTGCGCAGGCTGCCGGACGTTTCATTAAGAACATAAGACGCATAAACCCGAACGAGCTGTTCGCCCCGACCCTTCTCAACAGAGCAAAAGGAATTCCATTCGACCTGCAAGCACTCATACTATGCGAATAATAAGCGGAAAATATAAAGGGCGTCATTTTGACATACCACGCAATTTCAAGGCCCGTCCTACGACCGATTTTGCCAAGGAGAACCTTTTCAACATCCTCTCGAACCTCACCGACTTTGAGGAGAGCAAGGCTCTTGACCTTTTCTCGGGCACAGGAAGCATCAGCCTCGAGCTCGTATCAAGAGGATGCAAGGAGGTGACCTCGGTTGAGATGGATTCCCTCCACTTCTCTTTTCTAAAGAAGAGCCAGAGTTCCCTTAACGACAACTGCTGGCGGATTGTCAGGGACGACGTGTTCCGTTTCCTGCGACGCTGCAACGCCAAGTACGATATAATTTTCGCCGACCCCCCGTACGCATTGAGAGAGCTTGCCGAGATTCCGGACCTTGTGCTTTCAAAGGGATTGTTGAGCGACGACGGACTATTCGTATTCGAGCATGGCAAAGACCATGATTTTTCCCAGCACCCGCGTTTCTTCAGGCACGTATCATACGGAAGCGTAAACTTCAGTTTCTTTAAAAAAGAACAGGAATAATATCAAAGCAGAGGCGAGAAGAGGCGTGCGCACGATTCTAAAAGACGTTGCTTGAAAGGCCTTTCACGATACTCGCTAAGGGTCAGTTGCCTGCAATGCTTGATATCTTCGAGGAAGAGGCTCCTCAGTTCTTGCGCGACATGCTTGTCGTATATGAATGCGCTTACTTCGAAATTGTAGAAGAAGCTACGGAAGTCAAAGTTGGCAGACCCTACTGAAGAGAGGTAGTCGTCGCATACGATTGTCTTGCTATGCAGAAAGCCGTCTTTATACAGATAGACCTTCACGCCCGCACTAAGCAGGTCACCGAGATATGTCTTTGAGGCATAGCCGGTAATTCTGCTGTCGGAACGTTCGGGTATCATCAGCCTCACGTCGGCTCCCGACAAGGCTGCGCACTTCAAGGCAAGCATGAATGATTCGTTGGGCATGAAATAGGGCGTCTGCAGATAGGCATAGTTTCTCACTGTCGCCAGCATCTTTACGAAGCCGCTCATCAATGTTCTTACCTCGCCCACAGGGTGCGACGGCACGACCTGCACAAGAGGGGCCGCACTGCCGCAACCGCCACCCGATACCGGGAAATACTCCTTGCCGCTGACAAGCGAACGGTTAGCGAAATACCAGTCTACAAGAAACGAAGACTGCAACCCCTGCACGGCCTTGCCCTTGACAAGCATCATCGTATCACGCCACATTCCCCATACACCGCCCGTGACGTATCTGTCGGCTATGTTGCAGCCTCCGATGAAACCGCACACGCCGTCAATGATGACCAGCTTGCGATGATTGCGGTAATTGACCTTGTTTGAGAAAATTGGCAGACGCACCTTAAGGAAAGATTCGACATAGACGCCTGCGCTGCGCATGTCATCGAAGAAGTCCTTGCTTACGCTCCAGCATCCCACACTGTCAAATATGAAACGGACATCCACGCCTTGACGGGCTTTCTTCATAAGCGCCTCACGCACAGAACGCCCGAAGTCATCATCCTCGAAGATGTAGAACTGCATGTGAATATGCTTTTCGGCGCTTTCGAGCTCCCTTATAAGGGCTGCGGCGAAATCCTTAGTGTCGGCAAAAAGTTCAATGCTTTCGGCAGGCAGCGTAGCTGCCGAGATTGAATTGTGCAGGAATGTGTTAAGAGAAAGATACTCCTGAGGGATATTCATGCATTCATGGCTTGTGCCGGCCATGAAACTGCGCTGCTTTATCTGCGACATCAGGCGGTTGCCTATAATCTTTTTCTTTCGTGTGTCACGTCCGAAGAAGAAATAGAGCAATATGCCGAGAAACGGCAGGAACATAAGCACAAGCACCCATGCCAACGTCTTGACGCTGTCCCTGTTCTTAAGCACCACATTGACAATGAGTATTACCGCAACGACGCAGTACACCCAATAGAAATATCCAAAAATCGCCAGCCAGTCTATGTCCATACAGCTATGTTCGCTTTGCAAGCAAATATAACAATTATAGATAAGAAAAGAGACAAAAACAGCTGTTTTTGTCTCTTTATCAGTAATTATCAGCGATTATGGAATTTTAGAAACTTGGTCCGCCGCCCGGGGGAGGCCCTGCAGGAGGCATCATGCCGCCACGCATCCTCGTGCCTTCACGATCGTTGTACTCACGAGCGGCCTTGCCCTTCAGCTTGCTCGTATCTCCGCCGGTATTGTTGAACCTGTAGGACACATTAAGCATGCAGTAGCTGTATATTGCGTTCGACTCGGTATCACGGCGATAAAGTGCATCCACGACACGGCTTATATTGCTCTGCTGCTGCAGAATGTCATATACCTGGAACGACACGTTCAAAGCATTCTGAGCAAGGAAGCTTGCCGACACTTGTGCGTTCCAAAGGAGTTCGTCGGTATTGGCGTTAGGGTCGCTGTAGCCTCGGCGGCTGCTCATGGAGAGGTTTGTCGAGAGCTGTATGTTCCACCAGGGAAGCGTGTAGTTCACGCTGGGACCGTACGAGAAATCGAAGACATTCATTTTGTCTGCGGGCTGAGCCGTGGACTTCGAGTGCGAATAGCGGAAGAAGCCGTTCAGCGAAATATCGAAATTGTCCGTTCGGTAGTTCGCCATGAGACGCTCGCTCACGTTTACAGTCTTTGCTATGCTCTTGGTGCTGCCGTCAATGCCCTTGATGCTTATATAAGATACATTATTGGAATAACGTGCGTCGGTGTGCGTACTGTAGGTAAATTTTTTGTTTGCCGGTATCGCCGAATTGAAAGAGAATCCTCCGTTCACGTTCCAGTTGCCGTTTATATTTTCGGGCTGCGTTATCGTGACGCCGGTCTCCTCGACATAGGTAGCCTTGCGCGTGATGCTGTTTATGGTGTTGTTGAAGCCGGCGTATATATTTATGCCTCGCTGCGCATCGGTGTTGTAGGTATTGAAAAAAGCGTTCACGTTATTGCTGAACGACGGCTTCAGCCCAGGATTGCCTTTTGTTATATTCAACGGATTAGAATCGTCCTCAATGTCGAGCAAGTCGGTCATCGAAGGCATGGCGGTAGAGCCTCGGTATCTGATATTGAGCGTCGTCTGCTTTGACCATTTGTAGCGAAAACGGATATTCGGCGACACATTATGCACTTGGCGGGCGAAAAGCGTGTCCTTGCCCTGGAATTTGTAGTCGAGCTGCGTCTGCTGCGGAATGTAGCTTGCTCCGAAGTTCAAGTTCATCTTGCTTGTCACATACCTGAACATGACGCTCGCCTCGTGCTTCTGCGTGCGGTATGTCGAATAACGGCTCAGCGAGTCGTCGAGAAAGGCAATGATGTTGCCGTCATTCGGCAGTTCGGGACGGGTAAAGTCAGGGCTGACATCCATTATATAATCGGCGACCTTTTCAAAGTCATAGGTCGAGCGGTCGTTGTTATTGTAGCTATAGTTGAAAGAGTAGCCCAGCTGCAGGAAGAAGTTCTTCAGCAACGGCTCAGTATAGTTCAGGCCAAGATTATAGCTCCAGTTCTTGCCGGGAGTCGTGGCATAGCGCTGGATTCGGCCCGGCGAGGATGCCTGAGCCTGATAGTAAGCGACATTGTTGTTCGAGAAGCTTTCGTTATCGCTTTCGGCATAAGAGAAGTTCCCACGGAACGTAAGATTACGGCCCTTCTTTTTGCCGAGCTTGCGATTTACCTGCAGCCTGCCGTTGAACGAAAGATCCTCGCCCAAAGTCAATGACTTGTTCGAGTTGCTGTTTATCGCTATCTGCTCAAGTTCCGCAAGCATGTCTCCGTACTGTTCTTTCTCATACTCATCGACATAGTCGAACGGATTCTTGTTGAATGTCGCCGAGAGGCTTTCGGCCCACGACTCGCTATTGGAATAGTTCACAGAGGGGCTGAATATAATATTCGTCATCGAATCGGGCTTCCATTCAAGACGAAAATCTCCATTCACCTTTGTTGAACGTCCTTGATTATCGCTTCGGCTGTTCGAGTATTGGTTACGACCCACCTGAGGCATGAATGTCTCGCTCGACACCCAGTTCTTGAGGTCGGTACGGTTATGATTGCCTCTCACGTTTCCTCCGAACTCTATCTTGTCGTTCTCATATGCGAAGTTGAAACCGGCGAGCTTGGGTGCAGAGAGGCCTGCGTTGCGTCCGCCGAAGCCTCGTCCTCGACCATCTGAGAAGCCCTGGTCGCCGACATTGTTCGCCGACAACACAAGCGTGTACTGAGCGTCATCATTATAGTAGCTTGTAGTATTGCGCAGACGATAGCGGTTGCTCGTTCCGTAACCGGCCTCGCTGTTCGAGAAGAAGCCGTCATCGACGCCTTTTTTCATCTGAAGGTCGAGCACAGTCTCCTCTTCGCCGTCGTCGATGCCTGTCATACGGGTAAAATCGCTCTTTTTATCGTAGAATTTCACCTTGTCCACGGCATCGACAGAGATATTCTTGAGCGCAACGTCCTTGTCTGTACCGAAGAAATCCTTACCCTTCATGAGTATGCGGTTTACCGTCTTGCCATTGATTTTTATTGTGCCGTCATCTTCTATCTGTACGCCCGGATATTTTTTTATAAGTTCCTCGAGCATAGAGCCTTGAGGCACACGGAATGCCGCCGTATTGAACACGAGAGTATCTTCGGACGCAATAACGGGAGGCACCTCGGCCGTTACAATGGCGTTCTCGAGCAGAAAATCATCGGTAGCGAGCTTTATGACACCGCATTCGGTCTCCTTTTTCTTTTGCAATGTAACACTCTTTTCCTGTGTCTTGTAGCCGACGAACGACACACGCAGGATATACTTGCCCGCAGAAGCTGAAATACTGAACTTGCCTTCGTTGTCTGTTGCCACGCCGACCTTGAATATCGTGTCGGGAAGCTCCATGAGCTGCAGAAGAGCCGACTGAAGCGGTTTTTCGCTGCCCTCCTCTACGACTGTGCCGCTCAAAGTGCCGTTCTTTGTCTGTGCCATAAGCAGCAATGGACAAAAAAGCGATATGAGAATAAACTTATATTTCATATATTTTATATTTTTGCAGAATAATTCATGCATGCCTGATGCAATTTGCAAGACATCGGTTATTTGACATGCAAAACTATAAAAAGTTTAAAAATAGATATTATTTCTCAACAAACAATGCCTTAAATGGCATATAATAGAAAAAATGCCGGATAAAGGGAGATATTTTGACATTGAGCAAGAACGACTTGAGATAAAGGGGCTGCTATGCAGAGCCGTATGCACGGCAGACATTCATGCCGGTTTCGGCGAGCCGTTCCTGACCGCATTCGCATCATTCAACGGCAATGCCGACAAGAGAATCATTGCGGCTGCGTACACCTGCTCGCTCTTCCTCTCATGCATAATAAACGGCTTTTCCACTGAAAGGCTTCGCATATTCACGAATACGGCAAGAGAGGAGTACGGACGGTTTATTTTCAACTGCAAGGCATACGAAGAGATATACTCTCACATAGAAAGGACAGACAGCGATGAAACGCCGTTGCTTAACAAAGAGGGGAACTGCGAGTTTCGCAGCCTATCAAAGAATGAAATTTTTGAAGCATTAGATTTTTACACCAATCAATAACTTTTTAGGCTCTTTTGGGGTTATAAAAAAAAGAGGGGAAGATATTTTTGTATCGTTGCCAATGTGATTGGATATTTTTAGTATTTTTGCAGTAGGTTGGAAACAACGCACACATTACATTTTTATTCATGCTACAGAAAAACATTTACGCTTCAATGAGTGACCGGGAATTAGTGAAAGGACTCACTGCCCAGCCGATAGACAACAAGTTGCATGAATACTTTTTCAATGTAAAGTGTAAAAGCCTTCTGAGCTATATCTCCACATCCGTATACAACGACGACAACACCAATACAATAATCGGAGAGTTCTACGAGTACCTTTCCAATGATAACTGGAAGGTCTTGAGGAACTGGGAGGGCAAGAACGACTGTACTCTTTACAGCTACCTTTCGAAATGTTCGGTACGCTATTTCATTGCAAGAAAAAACGCAGAGAACAAACGTAACGAGATTGAGACATGCATTGACCTGCAAAAAGATGCGGAACTCATTGAACATCCCGTGACAGATGACGAGAAGAACCGGCTTATACGGAAAGCCTACAAGATGCTTTGTGAACGTGACCGTGTCATTATCAGGCTTCTCATCATAGATGGAAAAGATTTGATGGAAGCAGCCCCCCATATATGGAGATACATCAATAGCTCACAGCCTTATGACGAGCTTACACAGAAACAGATCCAGAGCACCGTTTCAATGGCAAAGCACAGAGCCGTGCTCACATTGGCGGACAATGCCATCAAGCTGAAGATAGCGGACAAAGCCATTAGGCTGAGAACGCATTAGCTTTCGTTGCCCTTCAGCGGCATGCGGTACATGTTCGTCTCCTTATGCATGAAGCCGCACGAGCGGTACAGACTGTTCGCTGCGACACGGGAAGGACGGGAGGTAAGCATCAAAGCGCCGTCGCCGCCCTCTTTTGCAAAAGAGACAGCGTGCTCGACAAGCATGCGTCCGACAGACCGCCCACGCATCGATTCATCTACAACGACATCCTCGACCCACAGCTTGCGGCCCGTAGGAGCAAGATACTCGCCAAGAGCGAGCATGCCGACAACCCTTGAGTCGCATTCGGCGAAGAACAGATGCGACGAGGGGGAAGAGACGATAGAGGCAAGAGACTCTGCCGTAAACGCATGAGGCGATGACGACAGCTGCCTCAACAGAGCATTGACAGACTCCACGTGAGCCTCGGCAGTCTCCTGCACCTCAAAAATTCTTACGTTGCCATTCATACATCAAAGATTTACTTTACATTTAACGCCCTTCGACTCATTCTGCAGGCGGTCGAGTACCGTTACCACAAAAACATGCTCGCCACGCAGGCTGTCAGGAATTCTGTAGTACGTGCGGCCGGTTATCTCCACTATTCGTGCAGGGTTGTCAAGGTCTATTCTTTCGCCTTTCGGGAAACAGTACACCACATACCTTGACGGCCTGTCCATCTCATCCTTTACGCATTTTTCATTCGGTAACCATAGAAGCATAGTACCCATTTCGTCCTTTATGGTTCTCACCCCACCGACCTTCGCTGGCGCCTTATTGTCTATGAAAGGAGCCTCAGGCACCAATGCCGGGTAACGGTAATAGCCCTGAGCAAGAAAGTCACGATAGCCGTCAAGATTATTCGCTGCGGATGCCGCATCCCAGAAGCAAGAGCCCGAGACATTAGCGTTCGAGCGTTGCAGTTCATATTTTTTCGGTTGCTGATTGCCTGTTCTTGAAGAGACGTCCTTAGCCTTGACTGTACGTACCACGTCCTGACCGATATACAACGGCCGTTTTGAGGCATGGCCGGCCCACCAGCCGACAAGTTCCTCGTAGTCGGCAGCCGGGTGGCCTATCTCCCAATATATCTGAGGTATCGTATAGTCCACCCACCCCTTTTCGACCCAGAAGAGAACATCGGCGTTCAGTTCGTCGTAACATTGCAGGCCGTTTGTATCGCTGCCATGCTCCCAGCTCTTGACGTTACGGTAGATGCCGAACGGCGAAACGCCGAACTTCACCCACGGCTTGACCTCACGCACCGTACGGTGAAGCTGGTATATCAGATGATTCACGTTCTCTCGTCTCCATTCTCCCCTGTCGCTTTTGCCGCTCATTTCAAACCACTTGTCGTCGGGGAATTCAACGCCCTTCACAGGATAGGGATAGAAATAATCGTCAATATGCAGACCATCCACATCGTAACGTTGCAGTATGTCTCTTACAATCTTGCATATATGATTACGGTTGGCCTGCAGAGCCGGATTGAAGTAGAGCTGTCCTTGATACTCTATGAAATTCTCCGGCGACTGCACGCTCGGATGTTCGGGCGACACGTATGCAGTGCCTTTGGTACGGGCACGATAGGGGTTTATCCATGCATGCAGTTCCATATTGCGTCTGTGACACTCTGTGACCATGAACGCCAACGGGTCCCAGCCGGGCGAACAGCCCTGCTCGCCGGTGATAAAACGGCTCCACGGCTCATAGGGAGATGGATAGAGGGCGTCGCCCTCGACACGCACCTGAAAAATGACCGCATTGACATTTACCTTTTGCAGATTGTCGAGCATTGTTGTCAGGTACTCTTTCATCAGGAGTTCGTCCATGCCTGTAAACCGGCCATTGACAGCCTGTATCCATGCCCCGCGGAATTCACGCTTGGGGGAGCGCTGAACGCCATTCTTTACCGTTCCGCACGAAACGAGGGCCATTGCAGCCGCAAGGCACATGACATATAATGTTCTTCTCATAGACACAATTGAATTAATGCATGCGAAGATAACTAAAATAGCGTTACTAAAGAATAATTAACAGGCTGTTTGACATCAAATTTCGACAAAGAGTTACATTGTAGCTGTTTTTTATGTAAATTCGCAGGATTGATTTAGAACAGCGGGCAACAATGAATGATAGCAGCAAGAACATAGTAATAAAAGGCACGAGAGTCAATAACCTGAAGAATGTCGATGTTGAGATTCCTCGTGGCAAGCTTGTTGTCATCACCGGCCTTTCAGGGTCGGGAAAATCCTCTTTGGCATTCGACACCTTATATGCCGAGGGGCAACGACGGTATGTCGAGTCGCTGTCGGCGTACGCCCGCCAGTTCCTTGGGCAAATGAACAAGCCCGAATGTGACTTCATCAAGGGTATACCGCCCGCAATAGCCATTGAGCAGAAGGTGAATAACCGCAACCCTCGTTCAACGGTAGGCACATCGACCGAGATTTACGAATACCTTAAGCTGCTGTACGCAAGAATAGGAAAGACCTACTCTCCAGTGAGCGGCACGCTGGTAAAGAAGGACTACCCTGAAGACCTTGTCGCATGCATGAACAGCCGGCCCGAAGGCACACGGCTCATGCTGCTCGCCCCGATACCGAAACGCAAGGGACGCACGCTCGAGGAGCAGCTGCAGATATATCTTCAGCAGGGATTCACACGCATTGTTCTCGGAAAAGAGATTATACGCATCGAGGACTACACGCCTCGGAAGAACGAGAAGCCGTCGCTGCTCATCGACCGCCTTTCGGCAAGCGAGAGCAAAGAGACGGCAAGCCGCCTGCTCGATTCGGCAGAGACAGCATTCTACGAGGGCAACGGCAAGTGCATGATTCAGTTCATGGACGAAGAGGAGCCGCACTGCTTCAGTATCCGTTTCGAAGCCGACGGCATTGAGTTCGAAGAGCCTACAGAGCAGATGTTCTCGTTCAACTCGCCAATAGGCGCATGCCCCGACTGCGAAGGATTCGGACGCATTGTAGGCATTGACGAGGACCTTGTGATACCCAACAAGACATTAAGCGTATATGACGGCGCCGTCTTTTGCTGGAGAGGCGAGAAGATGGGCGAA
The DNA here is from genome assembly GCA_017462065.1 of Bacteroidaceae bacterium. Taxonomy (GTDB): domain Bacteria; phylum Bacteroidota; class Bacteroidia; order Bacteroidales; family Bacteroidaceae; genus HGM04593. The sequence continues at coordinate 3,254 of JAFTRV010000035.1, read as the reverse complement.
TGGAAGAACGAGTTCTGCCGCAGGGCCCCGCAGGACAATTTCCCTATCTTTGAGCCGTACTACAACCTTACGCAGGAGCAGAAGGACTACCTTTGGCACAAAGGCCCATGGATAGAAGAGTACCAGGAGGGGGTGTGCATCGACAACTTCTTCAACATGGTCAAGGCCAACCAGTACAAGATACAGTACAGAGTCATGCTCGCCCGCTACCGCGGCAAGCCGATATGTCCTACATGCCACGGCACGCGCCTCAAGAAAGAGGCCGGATACGTCAAGGTTGGCGGCAGAAGCATTGTCGAGCTCATTGAGCTGCCCATAACCAAACTGAAAGAGTTCTTTGACGGCATACAGCTCGACGAGCATGACGCAATAATAGCTAAGAGGATACTCGCCGAGATACGCAGCCGCATAGACTGCCTGCTCGATGTCGGGCTCGGATATCTTACCCTTAACCGATTGAGCAACACATTGTCCGGCGGCGAGAGCCAGAGGATAAACCTCGTCACATCGTTGGGAAGCGCCCTTGTAGGCTCATTGTATATCCTCGACGAGCCGAGCATCGGACTGCACAGCCGTGATACAGGCCGCCTCATCAACGTGCTTTACCGCTTGCGCGACCTCGGCAACACCGTTGTCGTAGTTGAGCATGACGAAGAGATAATACGTGCCGCCGACTATATAATAGACGTAGGTCCTAAGGCCGGCTCGTACGGAGGAAACATCGTCTACCGAGGAGACCTTAGCAACCTGCAGAAAGGCAGCAACAGCTACACCGTAAAATACCTGCTGGGCGAAGAGACGATAGAGGTTCCCAAGCACCGCCGCACATCGAACAACAGAATAACCGTCAAGGGGGCAAGAGAGAACAACCTCAAAGGTTTTGACGTAGATTTCCTGCTGAACCTGTTTACCGTTGTCAGCGGAGTCAGCGGCTCAGGCAAGTCTACCCTTGTACGCAACATACTTTATCGTTCGCTAATGCGTCATTTCGGCAACGCATGCGACGCTCCCGGACAGTGCGAGAGCGTCGAGGGTGCGTTGAGACAGCTCAGCGGAGTGGAATTCATAGACCAGAACCCTATAGGCAAGTCATCACGCTCAAACCCGGTCACATACCTTAAAGTATATGACGAGATACGCCACCTGTTCGCTCAGCAGCCGCTGTCGAAGCAGCTGGGATTCGGTGCCGGGCATTTCTCGTTCAACTCCGACGGCGGACGATGCGAAGAGTGCAAGGGCGAAGGCACGATAACCGTGTCGATGCAGTTCATGGCCGACCTCAAATTAGAGTGCGAGGCTTGTCACGGCAAGCGTTTCAAGAACGAGGTCCTTGAGGTCAAGTTCCATGGCAAGAACATATACGACATTCTTGAGATGACAGTCGGCGACGCTATAAACTTTTTCCAGGAGCATGGCCAGCAACGCATAGCCCAGAGTCTGCAGCCCCTGCAGGACGTAGGACTCGCATACATAAAATTGGGGCAATCCTCTTCGACATTGTCGGGCGGAGAGAACCAGCGCGTGAAGCTGGCATACTACCTTAGCCAGCAGAGCGACCGCCCTACCATGTTCATCTTTGACGAGCCCACGACAGGACTCCACTTCCACGACATAAAGAAACTGCTCAAGTCGTTCGAGCGACTGCTCGCACGAGGCCACTCGCTTGTGATTATCGAGCATAATATGGACGTTATCAAGTGCGCCGACTACCTTATTGACTTAGGCCCCGAGGGCGGCGACGAAGGAGGCTACCTTGTAGCGACAGGCACGCCCGAGGAGGTCGCAAAATGCCAAGAGTCATACACAGGGCAGTTCCTGAAAGAAAAACTTGGAATATGAGAAAGACAATACTCCTTTACGCTCTCATGGCATGCATGTATTCATTTGCACAAGAGAGCCTGAACGACAGATACATGTATATCTACTACAACGACCGAACTGTAGAGCGTATACTAATTTCAGAGATAGACAGCATTAAATTCACAGAACCGGCAACACCCGACACCGGTATCTACGAAGCCATAGATTTAGGGCTTAGCGTAAAATGGGCTGCCCACAATGTAGGCGCGACAAAGCCTGAAGAGTATGGTGGCTACTATGCATGGGGCGAAACCGAGGAAAAAAGCGAATATACCTGGGGGAACTATAAATGGTGCGACGGCAGCTACGACACCCTTACAAAATATTGCACCGGCAGTTCCTATGGCATTGTCGATAACAAGACCGAACTGGACCCGGAAGACGACGTTGCACATCGCAAATGGGGCGGTTCCTGGCGAATGCCTACAACAGCCGAGCAGCAGGAACTTATCGAGAAGTGCACATGGGAGTGGACAAAACTCAACGGCGTCAAAGGGCGCAAGGTAACAGGGCCCAACGGCAACAGCATATTCCTGCCCGCAGCCGGTTACCGCGACGGTGTTGAGGTTTACAACAAGAGCTACTACTCATATTATTGGCAGGGAACTCTTGACGGCAACTACCCTTTCAACACACATTATATGTACTTTTGCAGTGAAGTAAAGAACGTACGCAACGGCTACCGCAACTATGGTATGCCTGTACGTCCGGTATGTGAATGACAGAGATTATACAGCACGAATAACTATATTATTCATCATCTGCCATTATTTTCCAAGTACTGCTCAATAAAACTTATAAGTATTGGTATATGCAGTGGCGGGAGTATCTTTACGCCAAGTTCTGCATACTCTCTAAAATATGGGACAGGCGTACTGTCAATAATAATATATTACTGTCCGATAAAAACTCTTATCAGTTATAAAAAGTTTATCGGACACCAATAATAAAAATACAGAACCGGACCCGGAAGATGACGTTGCACATGTCAAATGGGGCGGTTCCTGACGAATGCCTACAACAGCCGAGCAGCAGGAACTTATCGAGAAGCGCACATGGGAGGGGACAAAACTCAACAGCGTCAAAGGGCGCAAGGTAACAGGGCCCAACGGCAACAGCAGATAAAGAGGAAAGAGTTGACCTTAGAATCGATGGCGTATCACATCACTCTTGGTTCAGACGCAAGAAAGATGAGTTTATGGAAGCCTTAGGATTACCGACAAGCAGAAGACAAAATCGTGGGTTGAAACTATAATGAGGGTGACCCAAAAGTCACCCTCTTTTTGTCGGGGGTGAATAAAAAGCAAAGTTCAAGGCTTGTGCAGGCTTCAAAACCGCAGTTTACTGAGCGTAAATGAGGATTTTGAAGGCAAACGTAACACAGAAATTTACTT
>JAFTRV010000007.1 GCA_017462065.1 Bacteroidaceae bacterium | reverse complement strand
TTGTATGCCGTTATATTTCCCTAAAACGCAATACAACATGCCTCTCCGGAGCCCCGAATGTCAAAGAGAAGCCTTTTATGACAATGCCGGTTTGACCGAGGAATGTCGCTTGCGACTTGTGAGCAAAGAACCGGCAGACTGTTCTTCCCTGTGCCGGGCTTTTTGGTACTTTTGTGCTACAAAAGTACAAGATAGAACGACTACAAAAAGAATAAACGACAACTGATTAAGGGTAAGTTGCAATAAGAATGAAACATTCTATTCCCCCCAGACTTTGCTGGTGAGCCCGAGAATCCTAAAAGGCAGACCTTTTTACATAAAATCACCGCCACAAATTCTTGTGGCGGTGATTTTATGTAATTATGGTATTTATTACTTCTTTCTTATGATGCTGTATGCGATAGGCGCAGCAATGAAGAGTGAAGACAATGTACCGAATACAACACCAAGAATCATAGCGAACGAGAAGCTACGGATGCTGTCACCACCGAGGATGAAGATACATACCAGCACAATCAAAGTACTCAATGATGTATTGATTGTACGAGACAACGTAGTGTTCAGCGAGGCGTTGAAGAGGTCGAACTTGTCACGCTTCGGATAGAGGTGAGAGAACTCACGTATACGGTCAAAGATAACCACCTTGTCATTGATTGAGTAACCGATAGCGGTAAGGATAGCACCGATGAATGTCTGGTCTACCTCCAATGACATAGGAAGAATGCCGTGCAGCAATGAGTAGCAACCCATAATCATTACAACGTCAACAGCGAGGGCGAATATTGAGCCGATGCTGTATGCCACGTTATGGAAACGTACAAGAATGTAGATGAAGATTGCGATAAGAGCGAACATCACAGCTATGATAGCTCCGTTGCGGATATCCTCAGCCATGCTCGGACCAACCTTCTGAGAGCTGATGATTGAACCGCCCTCGTGGTTGTCGTAGTCACGGAACGTCTCCAATGTCAAGTCCTCGCTAAGAAGACCGCCCTCCATGAACGAATCGTAAAGGAACTTAGAGATATTGTCGTCGGCCAACTTTGCCGTATCGTTTATCATGTAGTTCGTTGTAACACGGATAGTCTTGCCGTCTGTACCGAGAGCGATAGCCTGAACATTGTCCTCGGTTATCTTCTCCTTCAGCAGGGCACGCACGGTCTCAGGCTCAACCTCCTTCTCGAACTGAACGACGAAGTTGCGTCCGCCGGTAAAGTCGATGCTCTGGCTCAAGCCACGGAACACGAACGATGCGACCATAGCAAGAATAGCGATGCCGAATATAATCAAAGACTTCTTTGAAGCGCCGAGGAAGTTGAAGTTCGGCTCTCTCATGAGGTTCTTTGAGATCTTTGTCGTAAATGTAAGATTCAGCCACTTGTTCTTGTCCATGAAGTGCTCGAAGATTACACGTGTAACGAACACTGCCGTAAAGAATGAACACAACAGACCGATAATCAATGTCGTAGCGAAGCCCTTGATAGGACCTGTACCGAAGTTGAACAGGATGATACCGGTTATGATTGATGTAAAGTTAGAGTCGAAGATTGCTGAGAATGCGTTCTTATAACCGTCAGAAAGAGCCGCACGAACAGCCTTGCCCGCACGCAGTTCCTCTTTTGTACGCTCGTATATAAGCACGTTGGCATCGACCGCCATACCTAATGTAAGAACGATACCTGCAATACCGGACATTGTCAATGCAGCCTGGAACGACGCAAGCACGCCCATCGTAAAGAAGAGGTTGAGCAACAGCGCAAGGTTAGCTACAGAGCCCGGGATTACACCGTACATCGCGCACATGTAAACCATAAGGAGCACAAATGCCACGATGAACGAAACAACACCCTGCTCGATTGACTTCTGACCCAAAGAAGGACCTACTACCTCCTCCTGAACGATGCGTACAGGAGCTGCCATCTTACCTGAGCGAAGCACGTTCGCCAAGTCCTGAGTAGCCTCGATTGTGAAGTTGCCGGTAATCTGTGAGCGACCGCCTGTGATTTCAGACTGAACAGTAGGAGCGCTGTAAACGTAGCCATCGAGCACGATCGCTACAGCACGGTGCAAATTCTTCTTTGTAAGGTTAGCCCATCTTCTTGAACCGTCTACGTTCATCTGCATATCGACGCAAGGAGCGCCGTTCTGGTCAAAGCCGGCCTTAGCGTCAGAGATAACGTCACCCTCTACCGGGGCTCTGCCGCTACGCTCTGTAACCTTGATTGCGTTCAACTCAAAGATAGTTCTTGTTGAGTCGCCGTCATAGGCCTCAACGCTCCACATAAGGCGAAGGTCACGAGGAAGGGCTATTTTAGCCTCTTCTGTCGCAAGCATTCTGTTGATAGCTGCTGTATCGCTGTAATGAGCGGCACCCACTGTGCAAAGCGAGCTGTTAAGACCGATGATGCGTGACATCAAGGGATTAGCGACAGAATCGTTGCTTGCAGCGGCAAGCTTGCTGTCGAGGTCCTGCAATGCGGGATATATCTCCTTTGCTATCTCATCGAGCGTATATGTCTCCCAGAATTCGAGGTTAGCCGAGCCCTGGAGGAGCTTGCGTACACGGTCGGGGTCCTTAACGCCCGGAAGCTCAATCATGATACGGCCCAGACCGCCTTCGATAGCCTGAATGTTAGGCTGAACAACGCCGAAGCGGTCGATACGTGAACGCAATACGTTGTATGAGTTATCAACAGCCGCCTTTACCTCGCTGCGCAACACATCCTCGACCTCTTTGTTCGTAGAGTTCTGAGAAACCTTGTCTTTCAGGTCGAATGTAGCGAAGAGCGATGCCAAGTTGCTGCCCGGGGCTGCCTTATGATACTCGTTGATAAACGCTGTTATGTAGTCTCCGCCATTGATGGTAGCCACGCGCGCATTTTCCAAAGCTGTCTTGAAAGCCGCGTCTTCCTTGTTGCCTGACAACGCCTTAACGATGTCAGAAACAGAGACTTCCATAATGACATACATACCGCCTTTAAGGTCCAAACCAAGACCAATCTCCAATTCGCGGCACTCTTTCAATGAGTAAATTCCAAGCCAGACTTTCTTGTTCTGCATAGAATCCATGTAATGCTTGCTGCCCTGAGCGCACTCTTCGGCCTTACCTGCGTGATAGCTTGTAACGACAGAGAATGAGAGGTAGAACAAACATACGATTGTCAGCAGTGCTGCAAATACTTTTACAAATCCTTTGTTCTGCATTTCTATTAAATTTTATTGTGATTTATTCTGTTGCTTTTGCCAAAATCGTGCAAATATAGTGTTTTTTTCTCAAAACGCACGACATTGACCATCTTTTTATTTATTTATTTATAAATATAGACGAACAAATTTGAGATTCAGGGCCATGAAACAAAAAAACCGCATAGGAATGCGGTTTTATGCAGAGTTTCAGGCATCACCTCTTTGAGGCATCGAAAAGGCGCTTTTTCTCATCTTCGCTGAGGGAGTTGTAGCCTCCTTTTTTTATCTTGTCGAGAATTCTGTCAATGTCGTCCTCGGCAGCCCTCTTCCTCGCATTATACTCGTAGTCAGCATTCCGCCCGCCTTTCGAATATGTAAATTTCGGCTTTTTCCTGCGGGGCCTGCATTTTCCGCTGAAAAGCTTTACGACCCAGTCTATCGGCTTGTTCACGACAGAAGTCAAATCGACGCCCTTGTTCAGCATGCTTGTTACAAGCCAACCCGCAGCGGCACCGCCAAGATGCGCTATATTCCCGCCGGCATTGCTGCCTGAAATCATAAAGAATGATATGGCAACCGTCACTACGGCAAATGCGGAGAGCTTTACAGAGCCGACAAACGCAAGGTTAATACGATAGTCGGGATTACGGACCGCTGACGCCACAACGATAGCCAGGACTGCCGCGGATGCGCCTACAAGATATGAGTTCTCGACATAAGGAGCGAAATAAGGAAACAGGTTGTACGCAAGGACAAAGGCAACGCCACCTGACAACCCTCCCAATATATAAGTGCCGACGAAATGACGCACCGAAAAGAAGTTCAAGAATATTTTCCCGAACACATAGAGCGACACCATATTCCATAGAATGTGCATAAAATTCTTATGCACGAACATATATGTAAGAAGGCTCCAGGGGCGGGAGAGCAACTGTTGCAAGGAGGAGGGCAGCTCAAGAAACCTCACAATGGAGTTCCCCGCCTCCCCGAGATTGAAAAGCACGGAAAAAACACCGATAAAAACGATGATTATAAACACTGCCGCATTGACAAATATATACTTGCCGACGACATCTTCGGTCTTGAATCTTCTTAATAATTTATCAAACATACGGGCCGTTTATTTTACCGTTCCTGCGCCAAAGCAGTATAAGTATCAAACCGAAGAGCATTCCTCCGAGGTGAGCGAAGTGAGCGATGCCGTCGGGAGTGCCGACAGTACCGAGGTACAGCTCAATGACAGCATACCCGATTACGAAGTACTTTGCCTTTATCGCCACCGGAATGGGGAATACGAACATCTTCTCGTTCGGGAACAGCATGCCAAAACCGAGCAATATCGCATACACGGCGCCCGAAGCTCCCACTGTTATGGAGTTCAGCACAAGATTGAGCTCCCCCAACGCAGGTAGGCTGTAGTTCAAGCCACGATGCAGCACGGCGCTGCCCTCTTCGAACACCATATTCACAGCCTCGGCGTCCATTCCCTCTATCAACGAGAAATAGCGGACTGCGCCTACAGCCTCCTGAATCAAGGCTGCTCCTACACCGGCAACGATGTAGAATGTAAGAAACCGCTTAGGGCCCCAGACATACTCCAATGTACGCCCGAACATGAAGAGTGCGAACATATTGAAGAATACATGCGTAAAGCCGCTATGCATGAACATGTACGTCACCAGCTGATAGGGGTGGAAGTCGGCCGACATGTAAAGATGCAGGCCAAGAATATTTTCCAGGTCTATTCCGTATTTTTTAGCTACTATAGCAGCCAGAAACATCAGCACATTTATTGCCAAAAGGTTTTTGGTTACAACCGGTATTCCGTTCATAATGAAAGGCAAAGTTGAATTATTCGTTACAGAGCCGTCATACACGCCGCGTTCTCTTGAGAGACAAACGTGAACGCAGCATTGCTCCGCACTTTTTGCAAAGATAATACAAAGTCGTGAGTTTGAGTTTCCAAAATGCCGACAAAGCCTCTTATTTAAATTTCTATAACTAAATTTTATTATTTAAACACGATTGAAAGAGAGAAAACAATATATATTTCGTAACTTTGCACAGAATATTGTAAGATTGACGAACAAATAAAACTGATTATAGAATGAACATTGAAGCAACATTGGCACAATGCGTCGTTGAGGCGGTAAAAAGCCTTTACGGTGCCGACTTCAACGCAGAAAAGATACAATTGCAGAAGACACGCAAGGAGTTCGAAGGAGATTTCACCCTTGTAGTGTTCCCGTTCCTTTCGTTGTCGAAAAAACGCCCTGAGGATACAGCGCAGGAGATTGGAGAGTTCTTGAAGAACAATGTTCCGGCAATATCATCGTTCAATGTAGTTAAGGGCTTCCTTAACCTTGCAATATCCCCGAGCTATTGGATAGGATTGCTGAATGAGATTGAGAAAGAGGAACAATGGGGCATAACCCCAGCGGACGAGAATTCGCCTCTCGTCATGGTAGAGTATTCGTCTCCCAACACCAACAAGCCTCTTCACTTAGGACACATACGCAACAACCTGCTCGGCTATGCGCTCTCGAACATAATCGCAGCGAACGGCAATAAGGTTGTCAAGACCAACATCGTCAATGACCGAGGAATACATATCTGCAAGTCCATGCTTGCATGGCAGAAATGGGGCGAGGGCGAGACGCCTGCGAGCAGCGGCAAAAAGGGCGACCACCTTATCGGAGACTACTACGTAGCGTTCGACAAGCACTATAAGGAGGAGCTGAACGAGCTTATGGAGAAAGGCTTGAGCAAGGAAGAGGCCGAGGCGGCGTCTCCTCTTATGGCCGAGGCCCGCGGCATGCTCGTGAAGTGGGAAGCCGGCGACAAGGAGGTACGTGCCTTGTGGGAGAAGATGAACAATTGGGTATACGAAGGCTTCGACGAGACATACAAACGCCTCGGCGTTGATTTCGACAAGATATACTACGAAAGCGACACATACCTTGTTGGAAAGGAAACAGTTCTCGGCGGCCTTGAGAAGGGCATTTTCTACCGCAGAGAGGACGAGTCGGTGTGGGCGGACCTTACAAATGACGGACTCGACGAGAAACTGTTGCTGCGCAGTGACGGAACATCGGTGTATATGACCCAGGACATAGGTACCGCCCAGCTCCGCTTCCGTGACTACCCTATCGACAAGATGGTATATGTAGTGGGCAATGAGCAGAACTACCACTTCCAGGTACTCTCACTGTTGCTCGACAAGCTCGGCTTCTCATGGGGCAAGGGACTCGTGCATTTCTCTTACGGCATGGTAGAGTTGCCCGAGGGCAAGATGAAGAGCCGTGAAGGAACAGTCGTTGATGCCGACGACCTCATGGACGAGATGATAAGAACCGCAAAGGAGACATCGGATGAGCTTGGCGGCAAGCTCAACGACCTAACAGCCGAGGAGAAGGCCGAGATTAACCGCATCATAGGACTCGGAGCCCTCAAATACTTCATGCTGAAGGTCGATGCACGCAAGAACATGCTGTTCAACCCCAAAGAGTCCATTGACTTCAACGGCAATACAGGCCCGTTCATACAGTACACATATGCACGCACACGCTCAATTGAGCGTAAGGCCGCCGAGGCCGGAGTAAAGCTTGAGATGGCCGTACCCGACAGCATCAGCGAGAAGGAGTGCGGCTTGATACGCATGCTCAACGAATTCCCAGCAATAGTAAAAGAGGCCGGCACAGACTACTCGCCTTCGGACATTGCGAACTATGCGTACGACCTTGCGAAGGAGTACAACCAGTTCTACCACGACTTCAGCATTCTCAAAGAGGAGAATGAGGCTGCCAAAGCATTCAGAGTGCTGCTTACAAGAAATGTAGGCAAGGTCATCAAGACCGCTATGGGGCTGCTCGGCATTGAAGTTCCCGAAAGAATGTAACAGGCACTATGGCAAAAAGACGTTTTTATGTTGTCTGGAACGGCCTTGTCCCCGGGATATATACAAGCTGGGAGGAGTGCAAGGCGCAGATAGAGGGGGTAAAGCAGGCTCTCTACAAATCGTTCGACAGCATGGAAGCGGCAGAAAAAGCATATAGTTCGTCGCCGCACGAATATATCGGGAACAAAGAGAAAAACCCGCAAAAGGCGGCAACGCCGGGGGCATACCCTGCAGAGATTATCAGGAATGCGTTGGCTGTTGATGCCGCATGCAGCGGCAACCCGGGAATGATGGAATACAGGGGCGTGTATATCGGCACCGGCGAAGAGGTCTTTCACTTCGGTCCAATGTTCGGCACCAACAACATCGGCGAGTTCCTTGCGATAGTTCATGGGCTGGCGTTGCTGAAGCAGAAAGGGCTTGAGATGCCCATATATTCCGACAGCCGCAATGCCCTGCTATGGATAAAGAGCGGGAAATGCAAGACAAAGTTGCCTCGCGACAACAAGAGCGAGGAGCTTTTCAAGTACATAGAACGTGCCGAAAAGTGGCTCAAAGAGAACAGCTGGAGTACAACGCTCTACAAATGGAAGACCGACAGGTGGGGAGAAATTCCAGCCGACTTTGGAAGGAAATGACAAAAAGGGAGGGCCAGGCAATCGGTACATCCTGAACTAAAAGTCTCATAAAGCGTTCAAAGGAGATGAGAGCCTGACCGAACAGTAATTACCAAGTATATTCAGACAGATGGCAACGATAATATACCCCTCACCGATATTCGGCCCGGTAAAGAGCCGCCGTTTAGGAGTATCATTGGGCATTAACCTGCTACCCGACGACGGCAAGGCATGCACATTCGATTGCCTCTACTGCGAGTGCGGCTTTAACGCATCGCACAAGACAAGAAAGAGCCTGCCGACACGTTCCGAAGTGGCCGAAGCCCTTGAAAAGAAGCTGATAGAGATGAACGGCGAAGGCGTCTGCCCCGACGTGCTTACCTTTGCAGGGAACGGAGAGCCCACCATCCACCCTCAATTCGACGAGATTATTGATGACACCATACGCATTCGTGACAAACACTGCCCTAACGCCAGGATAAGCGTTCTCACGAACGCATCGCTTATAACAAGGCCAAAGGTTTTTGAAGCCTTGAAGAGAGTGGACAACAATATCCTGAAGCTCGACACCGTAGACAAAGACTACATCGCCTTTCTTGACCGCCCTGCAGCGGGATATGACCTCGACGCAATAATAGAACAGATGAAAGCCTTTGAGGGCAAGGCTGTAATACAGACAATGTTCCTCAAAGGCATAGTAAACGGCAAGGACGCCGACAATACAGGAGACAGGCATGTCATGCCCTGGATAGATGCGGTGAAGAGAATATCGCCCCGAGAGGTTATGATATACACCATTGACCGCGAGACGCCTCAGCGGGAACTCAGAAAAGCTACCCGAGAGGAGCTTGACCGTATTGTCGCCCTGCTTGAGAAAGAGGGCATCAAAGCGTCGGCGTCATACTGATGACCGGCAATCAGAAGCCGAAGAACTTGGCAATTCCTATATAAGAAATTGTTATAAGGGCATAACGCAGGAGCTTGCCTAACGCCATAACGGCAATTACCTTAGGCTTATTGGCACGAAGCACGCCGAGCGTAACAAGTAACGTCTCGCCAATGACAGGCACAAAAGATATCGCAGCCGTCCAATAGCCGTACTTCTCAATCATTCTGTCGGCACGTGCCATACGTCTTTCGGGAATCTTGAAGAACTTCATCACCCACTCCTTGCTCGCAAGAGAGCCGAGCATGAAGCATGTAATGCCGCCTAAGGTGTTTCCCAAAGTAGCCACCAAAGTAATTCCGATAGCATTAAGCCCCAAGTTCAGAAAAAGTACAAGCAGGGCTTCGCTTGCTATTGGCACGATAGTTCCAGACAGGAAAGAGAGGACACCCATTCCCCAATACCCGTAATCCTTAAAAAAATCTACTAATACATCAACCATAACTCTAAAGGCGCTAATAATAGCCAGATTATATTAATTAAAACAAAATAGTATCTTGTAAAAAAGGTAATCTTAGAAGTGTATATATATGAGAGCATTACACCTTTAATTGGCAAGCTCCATGTATAATATATCTCGAAATCGTTTGTATATATCATTGACAGAACGAACAGATATATATCAAGCAGCATAAGGAACTGCAATCGCTTTCTCAGGTAAGGCTTTCCGGGCACGGCCGAGCCGGTAAAAAGAGCGGCGTACGGCAGGGTTACCGCCAGCCATGCGGCGGCTGCTACAGCGTCAGTCACGGACAAGTGCCTGCCGCCCGCAGAAGCAAGGCAGGATACCCGGGCATAGAAGTCACCGGCAAAACCGGCAGCCTCCGGCCATATATATATAGCCCCGAATATAAACCAGAACGGAAGCAGCAAGCCCAAGAGAGCCGACAGAAGCCCTTTCGTGCCAACCAACCCGGACATGTATATATAAAGCAACAATACTGGCAACAGGGTCATGAACTGCGGATAGAAGAACGAGGCTGCTCCGAACAATGCGAATATCGAGAAGAGGCTTCGGCGATTGTCACAGCCCTGCACGCAGGAGAAAAGGCAGCTAAGGAGAACCACAAACAAAAGGAGCGATACTGCGCACGCCAAATCTCCATGAATGAACAACGAAACAGCTATTAAGGCAAAGACGAGCGATGCAAGCCAGTATATACGTCTCTCAAAGAGATGGAACGAAGAAACAACTACAGAAGAGGCGGCGAACAGCAATAACGACAAGAGATACTGCAGAACGTTGCCCGACTCATATCCCATGAATGCAGACTCAGCGCCGGACCTGCCGACGAAGAAACCGACAAGCCACAACAAGAACGATATGCCGAATAGCATCAACGGGGTGAACCTGTTCGACACGAAACGGCCCAATAGTGTCTTCTTATAAGTCAAAACCTATATCCCCTCTGAAGTATTTCTTTTCAAAGTTTATCGCATTTGCTGAACGGAAAGACCTTTCGAGCGCCTCGGCACGTGTCGCCCCGTATGAAACGGCAGCTATCACACGACCGCCCGCAGTAACGACCTTTCCCTCTTTTTCCGCCGTACCGGCATGGAACACAACGCTGTCCTTGACATTCTCAATGCCTGTAATCTCAAAGCCCTTGTCATAGTGTTCGGGGTAACCTCCCGAAACCAGCATGACACACACGGCCGTCCTTTCGTCAAACTCAACCCTTGTACCGGCAAGCGTTCCGGCAGCGACCTTTTCAAAAAGCTCGACAATGTCGCTCTTCAGCCTTAGCATTACCGATTCCGTTTCAGGGTCGCCCATACGCACGTTATACTCAATAACCATAGGCTCGCCCTCGACATTTATAAGACCGAAGAAGATAAAGCCCTTATAAAGAAGGTTATCCTTAACAAGGCCATCAACGGTCGGCTTTATTATTCTCTCCTCGACCTTGCCGAGCCACTCCTTAGTAGCAAAAGGTACAGGAGATATCGACCCCATGCCGCCTGTATTCAGGCCTGTATTGCCCTCACCGATACGTTTGTAGTCCTTTGCCTCGGGCAGTATGACGTAATCCTTGCCGTCGGTAAGAACAAACACAGAGCATTCGATGCCGTCGAGGAACTCCTCTATCACCACTGTTGCCGATGAGTCTCCGAACATGCCGTCGAACATCTCGTCAAGGCTCTGCTTCGCCTCGTCGAGAGTAGGCAGTATGAGCACGCCCTTGCCGGCGCAAAGGCCGTCGGCCTTAAGCACATAAGGAGCCTTCAACGATTCGAGGAAACGATAGGCATCCTCCTTTTCAGCGGCAGTAAACGCCTTGTATGCCGCCGTAGGTATCGAGTGACGCTGCATAAACTCCTTTGCGAAGCTCTTGCTGCCCTCAAGCTCTGCCGCAGCCTTGCTCGGACCGATGACAGCGATGCCGCTCAAGCGTTCATCGTTGCTGAAATAGTCATAGACGCCCTTTACCAACGGGTCTTCGGGACCGACAACAACCATGCTTACTCCGTTCGCAAGCACAAAGTCCGCTATGGCGTCAAAATCACACACAGCGATATTGACATTCTCGCCGACCTCTTTTGTACCGGCGTTGCCCGGTGCGATATATAATTTTTCGACTTTCGGGCTTTGAGCTATCTTCCAAGCGAGCGCATGCTCACGGCCGCCGCTTCCTAAAAGCAATATTTTCATGATATCTTTGGTTTACTGTAAAACAGGCTCTGTTATCTTTTGTCACGCTTGCCGCCGCGCAAAGGCTTGAAGTCGCCGGAGTTTTTGCGATACCCCTCTTTCTTGTAATTGCCGTCCTTGTCGCCTCTGTAGCTTCTGTTGCTATTGCGTGACGTGTAATCGAAATCACTGCGTCTTGTTCCTCTTGGGCGGAAGTCATCGTTTCTATACTCCGCTTCGCTCTCTCTTGCTTGAGAAGGCCTCTGTGGCTTTCGTGACCTGTAAGTGTTGAAATAAGATTCCAATTCACGACGACGACGCATAGACTCACTGTCGATCTCGCTTGAGAAATCGTCTGTGGCACGCTCCCTGCGTGAAGGGCGTTCCTCACCGTCAAGACCTGTAAGACGTGACTTGCGTTTCAGCGGAGCGAACTCTTTCTTCAGAGCATTGCCCTCGTCACGGAAACCCTTGTACTTGCCCTGGAACAGTTCGTACTTGCGGAATTCGCAGTCGAGGTCGCCGTTATAGAGGGGCACTCTTGCCGAAGCCTTAAGGCCAATCTGGTCGAAGCAGTCATAGTTGCTGCTTATTATCCACGCCTCGTTGCCCTGGAACGCATGCTTCAGGCGAGAGCCGAGCTCCTTGTACACCTGAAGAATATTGTCCGACATAAGACGCTCGCCGTATGGCGGATTAACAATCATAATAGCCTTTTCCGCCGGCTCGACGAAATCCTTTATATCACGGCATTCAATCTCTATTATGTCTCCCATCATCGCCGACTTCACGTTGCGTCGCGCGCAAGCCACCATGCGGCCGTCCACATCATAGCCGTATATCTTATGCTTGAACTCACGCTCGGCCGAGTCGTCATCATATATCGACTTGAAGAGTTCGCTGTCGTAGTCCTTCCACTTCTCGAAGGCATATCCTTGACGGAACACTCCCGGCGCGATGTTGCGTGCTATGAGAGCCGCCTCGATGGGGATTGTGCCTGAGCCGCACATAGGGTCTATAAGGTCACATTCGCCGTTCCACCCTGTCAGCATTATCATGCCGGCGGCAAGCACCTCGTTGATAGGAGCGGCGCCTGTCTCGACACGATAGCCTCGGCGGTGCAAGGACTCGCCGGAGCTGTCGAACGCAAGAGTACACTCCTCGCCGGCTATGTGTATGTGGAATATCAGGTCGGGATTATTCAGGCGTACCGAGGGACGCTTGCCCATCTTCTCGTTGAAGTAGTCGGCTATGGCATCCTTGACACGGTATGCTACGAACTTGGAATGGCGGAAGACATCGCTGTAAACGACCGAATCGACCGAGAATGTCGAATTGCAATCGAGATACTCTTCCCAATTGACAGACTTTATCACTTCATATACCTCGTCGGCATTGGCAGCCTTGAAATGCATTATCGGCTTTAAGATACGCACCGCCGTGCGGAGATGGAAATTAGCCTTATACATCAACGCCTTGTCACCTGTAAATGACACCATGCGACGTCCCAACTGAACATTGTTGGCGCCAAGTGCTACCAACTCTTTTGCCAAGACCTCTTCAAGCCCCTGAAAAGTCTTTGCGATTAATTCGAATTCTCCCATAAATTGTCAAAAAGATATTGAGGAACACCCCTCGAATATTTCACGGAAACGCAGTCAAACAGGCAATGAAAAAGGGACAAACCCGGTTTTCACTCCGCAAGCCCTGTCCATATCCGTAATTTATTGCAAAGTAACAAAAAAAAGCGATGCAAATCAACAAAAGCATGGCATGCTCTTCAAAATTATTCCTTTATGCCATATTATCACCGAGTTTCATCTTCGCATCATTCAAGAACTTGCGGATATCGGCCTCGTTCCCCTTCTTGCATATCATTATTATATCTTTGGAATCGACCACAAGCAGGTCTTCTATTCCTTGCATGACAAGCAGCTTGCCGCCGGGCAGCACTACCATATTGTCCTTGCAGTCATACACAAGAGCCCCGCCGCCGACAAAGAGATTGCCGTTAGCGTCCTTTGGCAGAGAAGAATAGAGGGTGTCCCATGTTCCGATGTCGGCCCAACCGAACTCGCCCACGACAAGGTGAACGTTGTCGGCCTTTTCCATAACGCTCATGTCCACGGAAGCCGTAGGGAAGGATGTATATATCTCATACGCCTGCTTGCGTCTTTGCGCGCGGTCGGGTATGCGGCGGTATATATCCTCGAGCTCAGCCATCATGTCGGGCAGGAAACGTGACATAGTGTCGATAATAGCCTGCACGTTCCATATATATATGCCCGAATTCCAATAGAACTCGCCGCTCTCGACAAAGACACGGGCGAACTCAATGGCAGGCTTTTCGGTAAAGGTGCGCACCTTGTAGAACATGCCTCTTTCGGGCTCGCCCTGAGCCTGAATGTATCCGTAACGTGTTTCGGGACATGTAGGCTTTATTCCTATCACCACGAGCTTGTTGTTGTCGGAAACGAAATCGAGTCCCTTGCTCACGACGTCGATGAACTTGCTTTCATCGAGCACGAGCTGGTCGCTCTGAGCGACCACGATGTTCGCTTCTGGATTTATCGTACGTATATGACACGCAAGATTGGCTATGCTCGGCGCCGTGCCCCTGAAAGCCGGCTCGCGCACAATCATAGAGTCGGGCACTTCGGGCAGCTGCTCACGTACGAGCGCCGCATAATCGACATGAGTGGAGATGATTATATTCTCCTTAGGCACTATGCGGGAGTAGCGGTCATATGTCTGCTGAAGAAGAGTCCTGCCACAGCCCAGCAGGTCATGGAACTGCTTGGGATAGGATTTGCGGCTCAAAGGCCACAGACGGGTACCCTGCCCTCCTGCCATTATTACACAAAAATTATTTTCGGGTTTGTTGCCGACACCTTGCATACTTACTTGTTTTTGCTTTATACTGCGAGTATAACAATTTTATCGCAGAAATAAAAGCCTTTTAAGTTTATTTCGTAAAACAAGGCAACAAGCAGGCGATTTAATTATGCCCGCTTTACATTATTAAGCACGAACGCTCCAAAAACAGCTGTTTTTGGAGCGTTTGGGCTTTTATTAGAATTCCGCATTGTTCGGAGTACGCGGGAACGGTATCACGTCACGTATGTTCGCCATGCCGGTCACGAACAGGAGCAGACGCTCGAAGCCGAGGCCGAAACCAGAGTGCGGGCATGAGCCGTAACGGCGTGTATCGAGATACCACCACATGTCCTTCATTGGGATATTCATCTCCTCGATACGCTTCAACAGCTTGTCGTAGTCGGCCTCACGCTCTGAGCCGCCGATGATTTCACCGATTTTCGGGAAGAGAACGTCCATTGCACGAACAGTCTTTCCGTCCTCATTCTGCTTCATGTAGAACGCCTTTATCTCCTTAGGATAGTCGGTAAGGATTACCGGGCGCTTGAAATGACTCTCCACGAGATAGCGCTCATGCTCCGAAGCCAAGTCCACGCCCCAGTAAACGGGGAACTCGAACTTGTGGCCCGCAGCTACCGCATCCTCAAGAATCTTTATACCATCGGTGTAGCTCAAGCGAACGAATTCAGTATTCACGATTGAACGCAGACGCTCCAAGAGTTCCTTGTCTATCATATTGTTAAGGAATGTGATATCCTCAAGGCAGTTGTCAAGAGCCCACTGAACGCAGTACTTGATGAACTCTTCGGCAAGCTCCATATTGTCGTTGATGTCGTTGAATGCGACCTCCGGCTCAATCATCCAGAACTCGGCAAGGTGACGAGGCGTATTGGAGTTTTCGGCACGGAAGGTTGGGCCGAATGTGTATATCGCTCCGAGCGCTGTCGCCGCCAGCTCGCCCTCGAGCTGACCTGACACGGTAAGGCTCGCCTGCTTGCCGAAGAAGTCGTTGTCATATATTATGCTGCCGTCCTCGTCCTTCTTAAGGTCGTACAGGTTCATTGTAGTCACCTGGAACATCTGACCAGCGCCCTCGCAGTCCGAAGCCGTTATCAGCGGAGTGTGGAAATAGTAGAAGCCCTTGTCGTGGAAGAACTTATGGATAGCATACGCCATATTGTGGCGGATACGGAACACTGCGCCGAAAGTGTTCGTGCGGGGACGAAGATGCGCCACCGTACGCATGAACTCCATTGTCTGGCCCTTCTTCTGCAACGGATAAGTATTGTCGCATGCGCCGAGCAGTTCTATCTCGGTCGCCTGAATCTCGACAGACTGACCGCCGCCGATAGACTCCACCAACATACCGTTCACGCTGAGGCATGCGCCTGTCGTGAACTGCTTCACAAGTTCCTCGTCGAACTTGTCAGCGTCGATGACAATCTGAATGTTCTTTATTGTCGAGCCGTCGTTGAGCGCCACGAAAGCGACCTGTTTGCTGCTGCGGCGAGTTCTTACCCAGCCCTTAACGTTTACCTCCACGCCGGCCTGGCAACTCTTCAGCAGGTCGGAAATTCTTGTTCGTTTTATCGTTTTCATACGATTATTGTGTTGCAAGGCATGCTGCCGCATGCCAATTGATTAAACTTATTATTCGTAAGCGCCCATGCGCAACATGTTTATCTCTTTATCGATAAGATAACGCCAGTCGCCGCGACGCAGGTTCTTCTTGGTAAGGCCGGCAAACAGAACTCTGTCGAGCTTGTTCACACGATAGCCGAGATGCTCGAGCATGCGGCGTACGATACGGTTCTTGCCTGAGTGTATCTCTATGCCTATCTGAGAGCGGTCGGCCTCGTTCACGTATGACACCTCGTCGGCGTATACAGGGCCGTCCTCAAGCTCAATGCCGCTGACCAGCAGGTCCATGTCCGACATCGCTACATTCTTGTCGCACGTAACATGGTATATCTTCTTTTTCATGAACTTGGGGTGCGTCAGCTTCGCCGCCATGTCGCCATCGTTGGTAAGCAACAGAACGCCTGTCGTGTTTCTGTCGAGTCGGCCGACAGGATATATTCTCTCCTTGCCGATGCCACGCAAGCAGTCGAGCACGGTCTTGCGTTCCTGCGGGTCATCAACTGTCGTGACGCAATCCTTCGGCTTGTTGAGCAGTACATACACCTTGCGTTCCGGGTTTATACGCTCATTGTTGAAACGCACGTCGTCGTTCGGCGTCACCTTTGTGCCAAGCTCAGTAACGACAACGCCATTGACAGTCACAAGGCCTGCCTCGATATAGTTGTCAGCCTCACGGCGCGAGCAGATGCCTGCGTTTGAGAGGAATTTGTTAAGACGCAACGGTGCGTTAGGGTCAATTACCGCTTCACGGTATGTAGCACGCTTCTTTGCACTGTATTTAGCGTTAGGGTCGTACGCTCCCTTTCTATTTCCTTTGCTGCCGTAGTTACTGCGACGTTCGGCGCCGTAAGACGATGATGCCGCATTGTCATTGTTACGATAGCCGTTGCCGCGGCTGCCGCCGTTTCTTGAATAGCCTGCCGCCGGCTTAGAACCGGAAGCGCCGTTGCCGAACGGATTTCTCTCACCGCCGAAACGGTTGTTTTCGGGATTGTACCCGCCACGCTCATAGCTGTTGAAACGGTTATTTCCGCCACGAGAATCGCCGCCACGGCCTACACGCACGAACTGCGGACGCTCTTCTACGTCTCTCTTAAAACGAGGGCGCTGTCTCAGCTTGTTGTCACCACCGAAATTAGGGTTGAACGAAGCCCTCTCTCTGTTGCCGTGCGGCGAATTGCCGTCTTGGCTCTTACCTCTGTAATTGTTCATCTGATAAATATTTTACGAACCTCACGGTCCAAATTATTTACTGCACGGCCAATTTCACAACCGGCCGATACCTTATATCAATTATATTATAGTCCTGTATATGAATGCGGGGTTATGGCACGCAGCTCCTCCTTGACGCTCTCCGAAACGTCAAGGCCATTGATGAAATCAAGGAGAGTATTCCTGTTTATGCCCTCATTGGTGCGCGTAAGAGCCTTGAGCGCCTCATAAGGGTTCGGATAGGCCTCACGGCGCAGTATTGTCTGAATGCCCTCGGCGCATACGCTCCAACAGTTGTCGAGTTCGTCATATATCGCATCCTTGTTCAACAGCAGCTTACGCAGACCCGTCAATGAGCTCTTTATAGCTATAAGCATGTGGCTCATAGGAACGCCGACATTACGCAAGACGGTAGAGTCGGTAAGGTCGCGCTGAAGACGCGAGATAGGCAGCTTCATCGCAAGGTGGTCAAGTATCGCATTCGCAATGCCGAGGTTGCCCTCGCTGTTCTCGAAGTCGATAGGATTGACCTTGTGAGGCATGGCGCTTGAGCCGACCTCGCCGGCCTTGATTTTCTGTTTGAAGAACTCGTTGGATATATACTGCCAGAAATCCTTGTCCATATCCATGATAATGACGTTCACACGACGCATGGCATCGAACAGCGCTGCGAGATTATCATAGTTCGAAATCTGAGTAGTATACTGCTCGCGCTGCAGGCCGAGGCTCTCCTGAACAAACTTGTTGGCAAAGGCCTTCCAGTCAATTGAAGGGTATGCCACACGATGAGCGTTGAAATTGCCTGTCGCTCCGCCGAACTTGGCAGATATAACGCATTTCTTGAGTTCGGCAAGCTGTGTCTCGAGACGGTACACGAACACCATCACCTCCTTGCCCAGGCGTGTGGGCGAGGCCGGCTGGCCATGAGTGCGCGCGAGCATAGGAATATCCTTCCATGCATCGGCATACTCTTTCAACTGTGCAATAAGTTCCTCCATTGCGGGATAATAGACCTCGGCAAGAGCGTCCTTTATCGAGCATGGGATAGACGTATTGTTTATATCCTGCGATGTAAGGCCGAAGTGTATGAACTCCTTGTATGCGTCGAGCCCGCCGATTGCATCGAATTTCTCCTTTATGAAATACTCCACAGCCTTCACGTCGTGATTGGTAACCTTTTCGATATCCTTTACACGCGCAGCGTCATCAAGGCTGAAGCTATTGTAAATTTCACGCAACGAAGGGAATATCGACTTGTCGATGCCGCCGAGCTGCGGTATCGGAAGTTCGCAAAGGGCGATGAAATACTCTATTTCGACAAATACACGATACTTAACAAGAGCGAACTCCGAGAAATAGTTTGCGAGAGCCGCCGTCTTACCCCTGTAACGTCCGTCTACGGGCGATATTGCTGTCAGAAGATTAAGTTCCATTATACTATTTATAAAAGCGTTTTTCCGTTACAAAAATAGCACTTTTTAGCCATAAACACTCAATGCCGGCACAAAGTTTGTCAAAAATAATGCCAACAGCATAAAATTAGACAACTTTCACTATCGGCATATAACAAAAAAATAACCTACGCTTTGCGCAGGCTGGTATCGTGGACGTTGACGGATTCGAACCGCCGACCCTCTGCTTGTAAGGCAGATGCTCTAAACCAGCTGAGCTAAACGTCCGATATTTCAAAGTGTGGACGTTGACGGATTCGAACCGCCGACCCTCTGCTTGTAAGGCAGATGCTCTAAACCAGCTGAGCTAAACGTCCAATATGTCGCAATTCTCATTTGCGATGCAAAAGTACAGCAAAATATTATACCGACCAAATATTTTGCGGCTTTTTTCTTGAAAAATTTAAAATATAAAGAAAAAGGCGAGCTTGCAGCTCGCCTTTTCTGATATCTAAAGGTAGTGTTATTACTTAGCAACCTCGATGATGACACGACGGTTCAAGTATTTTGTGGTGTACTCGCTTGACTCGCCCTGGCCAACAACTGCAGCAACCTCCGCGCCGTTAGCTCTCAACATCTCAGCTACAGCCTCAGCACGCTGCTGTGAAAGCTTCAAGTTGTACTCCTCAGCGCCGATTGTATCTGCGAAACCGATTACACGGAGCTTAACGCCTGCAGCCTTAGCAGCCTCTGCGTAAGCCTTGATGTTAAGTTCTTCTCTCTTAGAGTCGAGCTTAGCCGAGCCGAAGGGGAAGAATGTAGACTGCTTCAAATCAACATAGCGCGGAGCGTTTGCAAGCTCTGTGTACTTGTTGTTGAGGCTCTTCAGCTCGTTCTTGAGGTTAGCGATTTCGCCCTGAGCCTTTTGGTTCTGCTGGTTAGCGTTGTTCAAGTCGTTCTCAAGGCCTGCGATGATGCCGCCATATATAGCCTGGAGAGCGTCTACGTCTGTTGTCGGGTTCCAGTCGGGCTTGCCAAGACGGTATGTTACACCGACAGAAGCTGACCACATCATATCGTGACCCTGGTTGCCTGCTCTGCCGCTGAAACCGTTGCGGAAGAATGCACCGGACAACTCAAGATTGATAGCCCAACGCTTAGCAACACGGAAAGTGTTGATAAGACCATAGTTCGCTGACAATGTACCTGTAAGTTCATTGCTGCCATCTTTATATGTACGACCTGCCCAACCGAAGCCTACATAAGGAATTGCGTTATAGATACGGTCCTCTTTGTAACCGCAGCAAAGGTTAGTAAGGTTGAACAAAGCATCGAAGTGGAAGTTTGCCAAAGCATAGTGCTCACCACCATCGAAAGGCTTCATGTTCAAGCCATTGTAGCCAGCTCTCCAACCAAAGCCCGGAGTATGCCACTTACCGAAATATACATTAAGATTAGGAGAGAGATGCTTGAAAGGATTCTCGCCATTTGTTACAACACCGTTGTAGAGGTTGATACCGCCGTTAACCGAAATGAACCAGTTAGCGCCGAAACGGTTAGTTTCAACACTGTGCTTCTTTGTGGGAACTACGACCTCTGTGACTGTCTCCTGTGCATAAGAGAACATAGCCATACTAGCAATAGCTAGCGAAATCATAAACTTTCTCATACTTAAACCAATTAAAATTTATCAAATTCTTTTTTACTTACTACCGGCTACCCATATAAAACAGCCGGCTTTTAATTTTTGTTTGCTTGGAAAATCGCATACAGAGTAACTGCAATGAAACAATTAACCAAACTTTTGCTACAAAATTATATAAATTTGATAAAGTCAATAGCAATATGGAGTTCGTTTTTTAGCACATTAATCTTTTTTAACACAAAGAATGCCGTATTGGCAATCATTTGGAGAAATGCTTCTCGATATCCGTGTCCGGGAATATGTGTATTATTTTTGCGCCATAAGGAGTAATCGCCGGCATAGAAGTTCTGAAGAGTTCATCGACAAGGCTTGTCATCTCTTCGGCCGACAGCACCTGCCCGGCTACAATAGCGACCTCCTTAGCCATTGAGAGAGCCACGCTATCGTCAATCTTCGCCTTGGCGTCGCCTGTCTGCTCCAACACCCCATGCACAATCTCCATGAGCAGCCGTGCAGGCTCAAGCCCGTCGATGCCCGCAGGGACTCCGTTTATCACGAACGTTCCGCCGCCGAGAGAGGATATGTCAAAGCCCAAGTACGAAAGTTCGTCCTGTATATTCTCGATTGTCGCAGCCTCGTTCAATGCGGCCTCTACCCTTTCAGGGAAAAGCAGTCCCTGCGAAGCCGCATGCCTTGCCGCTATCTGAGCCTTGTATTTCTCGAACAGCACCCTTATATGCGCCCGACGCTGATGCACCCACATAAGGCCCGACTTTACAGGTATGAGAATGTACTGCCCTTTGTATTGCGACATGGGGACGTACTCTTCCGATATTAACGATTCGGACGAAGACGCCGCCTCCATCGAGGGTGTTTCCGGCACGGCGATATCCTCAAAAGGCGAAAGGTCGAGCCTCTTTTCGTCCGAGACGCCCTCGTAAAGAGAACTCCAGGAGTTGTCGTTCTTTCTGTAATCGGGCATGTGTTTCTTGAACGGATTATAGCCCGGGGTATATGATATGCGAGGCGCCGAAACGGGAGCATTGTCGGACGAAGATATCTCCATCACAGGGATATCGGGAATATTGTCATCGTCGAAATCGAGGCTCGGCACCGCATTGAAGCGGCCCAACGACTCACGAACCGCGGCCGATATTATTTTCCACAGGCTCGGCTCGTCCTCGAACTTGATTTCAGTTTTTGTGGGGTGGATATTTACGTCAATGCGTGAAGGGTCCACGTTTATGCATAAAAAGAAAGGAACCTGCTCGCCCTGAGGTATTATATCCTCATAGGCGCCGTTCACGGCCTTGGCGAAATAGGGGTGACGCATATACCTGCCGTTTACAAAGAAGAACTGCTGAACACCCTTTTTCTTGGCGCTCTCCGGGGTGCCGACAAAGCCTTTTATATCTATCAAGGAGCTGTTTACCTCAACTTCGACAAGCTGTTGGTTCAGTTTCTTGCCAAAGAGATTTACAATCCTCTGGCGGAACGAAGATGGCGGCAGCGAGATGATTTCCGTGCCATTGTGCGAAAGAGAGAACTCGACATCGCTGTTTATAAGCGCTACTCTTTCAAACTCCGTTACTATGTTGTTGAATTCCGTCTGCGTCGATTTAAGGAACTTTCGCCTTGCAGGAATATTGAAGAAAAGATTCTTGACCTTAAAGTTACTGCCTGCCGGAGCCGCTACAGGCTCCTGCATCTCAAGAACAGGCCCCGAGAGCATGATTTGCGTGCCAAGCTCGTCGCCCGGCCGACGTGTGACAAGCTCCACCTGCGACACTGCCGCAATAGACGCCAACGCCTCGCCACGAAAGCCCATTGTAGAGAGCGAGAAGAGGTCGTCGGCACATCTTATCTTCGATGTCGCATGACGCTCGAAAGCAAGACGTGCGTCTGTCTCCGACATGCCCTTTCCGTCATCTACCACCTGTATCAATGTCCTGCCGCCGTCACTAACAATCACCTGCACTCGTGAAGCTCCCGCATCGATGGAATTCTCCATCAGCTCCTTCACCACTGAGGCGGGACGCTGGACAACCTCGCCTGCGGCTATCTGGTTGGCAACGGAGTCGGGCAACAACTGTATAATATCTTTCATTGCAATTATCTTTAAAACGACAACACCCCACGCAAAAGGTAGTACAACAGGAATACGCACACGAACAGGCCTGCCACGGCGACACGGGTTGTCACACGCGTTCCGTTAGCCTTGCGACGCGACACATGAGATGCGTCGCTCAGGAACGCCCCTTGCAGACGCTCACGGTAGCCGCCCTCTTCGGGCGGAAGCATGCCCAAGTCACGCTTTGCGTTCTCTACGATGCGGTCGAGCTTCTCCTTTCGCTCATCAACAAAAATATATTTATGATTGAACCTGCGCGGCTCTCTTGTCTTGAACATTCCCATACTACTTCTTCTTTTTAAATCGGTCTAACGTGGGCAACGGAATATTCTCCCGTCTTATTGTCTTAAGCACCTTGTCCGAGCCCTTTCCTCGCCAGATGAATATATCCTCCTTGCTCTGCGGACGCACATAGTCGAACCATGCGAACGTGTCGAGAAACTTTTTATCGTCGGGCCTTTGGCTCATGGGATAGAGAACGCCCTTTGACTCTTTCGGCACCACGACCTTTTCGACCTGCCCGCTTTCGACATAAGCTATGGCCGTTCCCGCCGTTGTCGTGTTCATGCCGATATACGTGCTGTCGCTGTCTATCGGGTAAAAGACAATGTCCACGCTGCCTATTACCTGCATCTCTCTCAGCTTGCCCTCATTGAAGAAGAATTTCATCTCCTTGCCCTTTATCTGATTGTAATTGGACGAGTCGAGAGGCTCAACATACAATGTCTGGTTTATCACATGCACCCAGTCGATTGTCGCCGTATCCATATATACCTTGACAAGCTCGCCGAGCAGCTGTACGCCCTCGTTCCAAAGAATCGGGTCACGATACATTGTCATGCAACTGTCGCGCGAGTCAAAGACGAGCGAGTCGCACACGGCCTGCATGCTCTTGCTCCATGCGCTGACCTTGTGATACGCCTTTATCTTTCGGTAAAGCGAGTCGGTATCGACATTGTAGGAGACCGCCCATATCGTGTCGGCATGCATGAAAAGAGAATCCCGTTGCGAATAGTCGGTCACGACAGCATGGCCTGTGACGTAGGCGGAATCGACCACCTCGTCGAGAAAGGCATATTCTCCCGACAGCATGTTGCGATTAACCGTATCGTTGTATACGATATTCCCGAACACCTCGCTGTAGCCTTTATCCATATCATAGAATATCGAGTCGGCGGTAACGTCCTTGTCGTCGTTGTATATCACGGAGCGGTCGAGCAGGAAAGCATGTTTCGACGCTGTGTTGTAACGCCCCCTTTCGGAATAGACCTCGCTGTCGTCGTTATACATCCTGGTCGGCCCCAGGATTGTCGCCATCTTGCTTTCGGTGTTATACCTGAGCGTGTCGGAGAACATTTTAAAGTCGGGATGTTCAAGCACGACATCAAAATGGAACAGCGCCTCTTTGGTATCCACATCGTATTCCCCATAGTACGACCTCAGCGTACTCTCCCGGTCGGTCAATGTGCCGTTCTCGAAGAAGTAACCCAGGTTCTCGTTCCTGTCGAAGTCGAGGCTGTCCGTAGTCAGCACCGAATTCTTGTCTACAAGACGTACACGGTTCCTCACACGGGCGATGTTCACGTCGCCGTCATAGTCGAGATAGTCGCCATAAAGAAAAAGAGTGTCGCCCTGCTCCATCCTGACATTGCCGAATGCCTGGAAGGAGTTCTGCTTCTGGAAATAGTGAGCGCTGTCGCAGTACATATACATGCTGTCACGTCTGAAACGCACGTTGCCCACAAGTATCCAAGCGTCGGGGTTTATCGCTTTGTCGAAGCGGGTGATGTCGGTGTGGAGCATGTGAATATAACTCTTCGGCTTTTCCGAAGAGTTATTTACCTGCACGCTGTCCTGAGGCTTAGCGACGGATGCGAGCGATACAGCAAACAAAACCAGCAACAACCTGCGCATCGGCACCGTATTTATTTATCCTCGTAGAATTTCCAGTTAGGATAGAGGAACTCGCATTCGTGACTGTCACGATTTATCCTCACATAGGTATTCTGCTGCTTCTCCTTTATCCACTCGTTTATACGCTCCTCGCTCAGCTTGGCCTGATACATATACTGCAACGTTTCGTAGTCATCCTTTATCGTCGCCACATGAGCGTCTGTCTTGGACTTAAGCTTGGCAATGGCGCACACCGTCTTGCCGTTGTCGAGCATCCATGTAAACGGCTGAGAGATTTCACCCACCTTGAGATTGTCCACAACACGCGCGATGTCCACAGGCAGCTCGTCGAGCTTGAAATGAGACGAAGCGGTCTCCTTGTTATACATTATACCGTAATTGTTACGGGTCTCCCTGTCGTGAGATATGACCGCCGCGCCCTCCTCGAAGGTAAACTTCTCGTCACGGATATCGGTTGCGATAGAGTCAAGACGCAGAAGCATCTTCTTTACATTGTCGGTCGAGAGGCGGGGTTTCCTTAATATATGACGCACCTTCACACGGTCGCCTCGCTTTTCTATGAGCTGGATGATGTGAAAGCCGTATTCCGTCTCCACTATCTTGGAAACCTTTCCGGGGTCGGTCAGATTAAACGCCACCGTAGCGAATTCGGGCTGCAGCTGGCCACGCCCCATGAAGTCGAGCTCTCCGCCGACACGAGCCGTTCCCGGGTCCTCGGAATAGAGAAGCGCCAACGTGGAGAAGCTTGTCTCTCCGCTTGTCACACGTTCCGTGTACTCACGAAGCTCGCTCTTCACACGTTCAAGCTCATCGACATCCACTTCGGGCTCAAGAGTTATCACCTGCACCTCGACCTGCTGCTGTATAAAAGGCAGGCTGTCTTTTGGCAAAGACTCGAAATAGCGGCGTACGAGAATTGGCGACACCTTTATTTCGCCAACTATCGACTGTTTCATACGCTCCATCATCTCCATGTTATAGAGCTGCTCACGGTACATCTCCCTGATTTCGGACGATGTCTTGTCAAAGTACTCCTCCATCTTCTCTTTGGAGCCTATCTTCTGCATCACGTAGCTCATCTGAGCTTCAACCTTGCGCATTATATCCGTCTCGTCCACCTCTATGCTGTCAAGAGCGGCCTGATGAACGAACAGCTGCTGTATCGCAAGGTCTTCGCCTACGACGCAATACGGGTCGCCCTCGAACTTTCTGCCGTTGCCTTGCCAAAAGCGTATCGCCTCTTCAATATCGGAACGCAGGATACATTTGTCGCCAACGACCCATTCCACACGGTCTATCACATTGTCCTGCGCCGATACATGCACAAGCTGCAAAGCAGACAATATTACTAAAAATAAAAACTTTCTCATATATAATTATTATGCCTTAGCGCTTCTTTCAAAAAACCGTCACGTCACCCTTAATCAACGCATCGTTATAAAGGGCCTCCTTTTTTTCCTTTATAAAATCCACTCTCTTTGAGTTCACGAGCAGGTCCACGATCTCTGCCGATACCATTTCCAGAGGTTTTCTGTCACCTTTATGTATAATCGTATCGGCACAGACAAAATATGTACTGCCGTCGTGCTTGAACTCTATGGTCTCTCTCTTCTTGAGCCTCTCGCTGAGCTGGTATTCTGTTATCGGGGTCAGCTTGGCGACATCGGCGACGGTACGCCACTCCTCGAGAAAGCTCTCGTATGTCGATTGATAGGAGAGGCTGTACTTTTCAAGACGCTCGAGGTCCTCACTGCCCCTGCGCATGCACCATGCACGCACACGACTGAGGTTGGGCGATTTGTCCGACACTTTCATGAACAACCCTTTGAACATAGGCTCTTCAAGCTCGAACATCGACTCATTGGCATCATAAAAAGCGGCAATCTCATCCTGTGAGATGTCCGGGACGAGCTGCTGGTCTATGAGCCTGTCCTGATAAATGCTCAATATAAGGCCTCGCCTGTAGTTCTCGACCATATTGTCTATTTCGGTGGTAGAAACGACATTCTCTTCGGCTTTCTTGTAGAACAGGCGCTCCGCCACCCAACGTTCAACGTAATCATCAAAGAAAGCCACGCTGTCCGTACCCTGTCCATAGGCCGCATACATCAGCTCCACCTCATCTTTGTATAGAAAGGCGTCACCTATGGCAGCAAGGGGCACCCTACCTTTATGAGCATTCTCGCTATTGCATGACGCAAGAGCGAGAACTGCCATTATAACGGTTATAAAGAGTGATATTCTTTTCATTTAAACGCACCGGTTTCCCGACAATACTCCTTTTGCAACTCATTGTATATTGCGAATATAGAAGACACGAGAGAGAAATATCAAGCTTGCTTGAATATTTTTCACAGCGAGTGACAAACTATATCTGCCGTAAGGCAAATATACGAAATATTGAGGGGATATAATACATGTCAATTGTGGTTATTAACTGTTTTTAAAACCTCTTTATCAACCTTAACTTTGTATTTTTTACGGAGCTTCTTTACCCACTTCTCTTCGAGGTACTTCTGATAATCGTTAAGGATAATGCCCTTCACGTCCTTGTACGACTCCGGCTCCTCTATGACCGTGCCTACGACATCGACATGACCGAGCCCCTTACGGTACTCGCCGCCCTCGCCCTGACCGAAGGCATGCTTATCGACCCAAGCATTGTCGCCGACAGAGAACATGCCGACCTCGACACGCACGGTCTTTACAGAGTCTTTTGGCAAATTCTCCTCGATGACCGCCTTGTAGTCGTTCGCATGCTTTCCTGCGAGCATGGTCTTTATCATATCAAGATTTTCCGGCGAATTGGCATGAATGACTGCGCCACGGAAACGGGGAGCGTCGAACATGTATTTCTTCTTATTCTTCTTAAAATACTTGCTTAGACCGGCCTCGTCCCCCGAAGCCTTGTTCCACACCTCCCGAGCCGACACCTCGAAGAAGAGCAGACCATCGTAATACTCTCTCATAAGGTTACGGAACTCAGGGTATTTCTCTTCGAGCAGGCTATCCTCTCTCGCAAGAGCCTCTTGCGGAGTCATATTGCCGCCGAACTCCTCGACAAGGTCGTAGCCCTTTTTCATGCGGGCCTGCTCCTGTATGTTCTGCTGCTCCAGCATCTTGATTATCGCAGGACGGTATTCGTCAAAGCTTCCGAACGGACGCGAAGAGATACGCATCGCCACATGGAAGCCTGCGGGAGACTCGAACGGCCGTGAATACTCGCCGTCTTTCAACGAAAAGACCGCCGTCTCGAATTCGTTGTATACCTGGCCTCTGATAATCTCGAATGGCTGGACCGCCATCGGAGGGATATTAAAGAACGTCGCCACCTCGTCAAAAGAACGGCCCTCGGCAAGCATCGCATATGCCGAGTCGGCTCTTGCCCTTGAGAGCTCTACCGTAGCCAAGTCCTCTTTCTGCCTTGCCATAAAGAAGATGTGCTTGACGTTTACGAAGCCCTCTTTACCAATTGTCGCAGAGTCTTTGGCATAGATTTTATATGCCTCTTTCTCGACATAGTCAGGGTCGGTAAGATAGCTTTCCGCAAGCAGGCTGCGGTCTTTCTTGTACTCCTCCTTGAAAGATGCCATAGTATCGAGCTTCAAAGCCTCAGCCTCAGCGACCTTCAGCTTGAAGTCGATATACATTTGCAGATACTCCTCGGCTGTCATAGCATCGTCACTCACGCTCTCGCTGTTCTTGTTGAAAGCATATTCGAATTCCGAGCGACGCACATCCTTGCCGTTTACAGTCATCAGCACAGGGTCGGCCTGCTGAGCATGCATTGACAATGCGGCGAACAGGCACAGGAATGATATATAAATCCTCTTCATCTTAATCATTTATTCAGGACGGCTATAGTTGGGAGCCTCACTTGTAATTGACACGTCGTGCGGGTGGCTCTCAAGCACGCCGGCATTTGTTATACGCACGAACTTGGCATTATGCAGAGTCTCGATATCCTTCGCTCCGCAATATCCCATACCTGAACGGAGACCGCCCACAAGCTGGTAGATAACCTCGAACAAAGTACCCTTGTACGGCACACGAGCCGCAATGCCTTCGGGAACGAGCTTTTTCTTGTCCGCTGTGTCGGCCTGGAAGTAACGGTCTTTTGAGCCGTTCTCCATAGCCTCAAGAGAGCCCATGCCACGATACGCCTTGAACTTACGTCCATTGAAGATTATTGTATCGCCGGGAGACTCCTCTGTTCCTGCGACAAGAGAGCCTATCATAACGCAGTATCCTCCGGCTGCTATGGCCTTTACCACGTCGCCCGAATAGCGGAGACCGCCGTCGGCAATCAAAGGCACGCCTGTACCTTCAAGAGCCTTCGCTACGTCGTACACGGCAGAGAGCTGCGGAACGCCTACGCCCGCAACGACACGTGTAGTACATATTGAACCGGGGCCGATACCCACCTTGACAGCGTCGGCGCCGGCTTCGGCCAACATCTTGGCAGCCTCGCCTGTAGCGACATTGCCGACAACGATATCAATCTGCGGGAATGCAGCCTTAGCCTCTTTCAGCTTCTTGACAACGCCTGCCGAGTGTCCGTGAGCAGTGTCGATGACAACAGCATCAACGCCGGCCTCCACAAGCGCCTTTATACGGTCCATGGCATCAACGGTAACGCCGACACCGGCAGCCACGCGCAGACGGCCCTTGCTGTCCTTGCATGCCATTGGCTTGTCCTTAGCCTTTGTAATGTCCTTATATGTGATAAGACCTACAAGACGACCGTCGTTATCGACAACAGGAAGCTTTTCTATCTTGTTCTCACGCAATATTCTCGCAGCAGCCTCCATGTCGGTCTTCTGGTGAGTAACGACAAGGCTTTCGGCAGGAGTCATTACTTCACGGACAGGGCGTGCCATGACAGTCTCGAAACGCAAGTCACGGTTTGTCACGATGCCGGCAAGCTTGTTGTCCCCGTCCACGACAGGGATACCGCCGATATGATACTCAGCCATAAGGTCAAGAGCATCCTTCACGGTAGCGTCGGCCAGGATTGTAACAGGGTCGTATATCATGCCATTCTCGGCACGCTTCACGATAGCCACCTGGTGTGCCTGCTCCTCAATTGACATATTCTTGTGAATAACGCCGATACCGCCCTCTCTCGCTATCGCAATAGCCATTTTCGCCTCGGTTACGGTATCCATAGCCGCAGTCACGAAAGGAACGTTCAACTCAATGTTCTTCGAGAACTTCGTTTTCAAAGAGACCTCTTTAGGCAAGACCTCTGAGTATGCCGGTATAAGCAGCACGTCGTCATAGGTCAAACCGTCCATCACAATTTTTTCTTTTATAAAATCATTCATAGCCAATATATATTTCTTTATTTAGTTTCCCATTTCTGAAATGAACTTGACACGTACAAGGCGGATTTCCTCTTCGCTGTACTCGCCACCGAGCTCCTCGACAGCGACGTCGATGTTGTCCGTGTCGGAATTCTTGAAGTAGTCATATATCTCGAGCAAGTTCTCCTCGTCGAGAATCTCCTCAAGGAAATAATCTATGTTGAGCTTCGTTCCCGAATATACAATAGACTCGATGTCATCGAGCAACTCGTCGAATTCCACGCCTTTGCTTATCGCAAGGTCGTCAAGGGCCACCTGACGGTCTATGGCATTTATTATAGCGACCTTCAGCTTAGACTTGTTGGCGACTGTTCTTATGCGGATATCTTCGGGACGGTCAATCTCATTCTCTTCGCAGTGACGCTTTATCAAGGCGCAGAACTCCTCGCCGTATCTTTTTGCCTTGCCCTCGCCCACGCCGGGGATATTCTTCAGTTCCTCGATGGTTATAGGGTATGTAGTGGCCATAGCCTCGAGCGACGGGTCCTGGAATATCACATACGGAGGCAGTTCAAGCTGCTTCGAAAGCTTTTTGCGAAGGTTCTTCAGCATCGCATACAGTTCGGGGTCCACAGCGAAGGTGCTGCTTGTCTGTATGATGGTCTCCTCCTCGTCAAAGTCCTTGTCTTCGACAATCTTGAAAGAGACGGGCTTTTTCATGAATTCCTTGCCCTGCTTGGTAATCTTTATTATGCCATAGTTCTCGACATCCTTGTCAAGATAACCGGCTATCAACGCCTGGCGTATTACCGCATTCCAGCGTTTAGCGTCTTCGTCATCACCGCATCCGAAGCACTCCAGCTCGTCGTGCCTGTGCGAAATGATGTCGGCGGTCTCCTTGCCCATGAGGACATCGATAATATATTCTACCTTAAAATTCTCTTTTAACGCAAGCACAGTCTCTATTACTGTTTCGAGCATCTCTTTTGCTTCGACTTGCTTCTTGGGTGACTGACAATTGTCACAATTTCCA
Source organism: Bacteroidaceae bacterium (assembly GCA_017462065.1). Lineage (GTDB taxonomy): Bacteria > Bacteroidota > Bacteroidia > Bacteroidales > Bacteroidaceae > HGM04593. Next base: position 19,107 of record JAFTRV010000007.1, on the reverse strand, counting down.
CAATTTTCCACGTCGTAATTCTCGCCAAAATAATGTAACAATAGTTTTCTGCGGCATACCGATGATTCGGCATACGCTGTAGTCTCTCTCAACAACTGTCTGCCGATATATTGTTCGGCAAGCGGCTTGCCTTCGAGGAATTTCTCGAGCTTCTGCAAATCCTTGTTGTTGTAGAATGTAATGCATTGTCCCTCGCCGCCATCACGCCCGGCCCTGCCGGTCTCCTGATAATAGCCCTCGAGACTCTTGGGTATGTCGTAGTGTATAACGTAACGTACGTCAGGCTTGTCGATACCCATGCCGAAAGCGATAGTAGCGACAATGACGTCAATCTTTTCCATTATAAAGTCGTCCTGAGTCTGCGAGCGCAGGACAGAATCCATTCCTGCGTGATATGGCTTTGCCGATATATCGTTTGCTTGCAGTATCTCGGCAAGCTCTTCGACCTTCTTGCGGCTCAGGCAATATATGATACCCGACTTTCCGGGATTTGACTTTATGTATTTTATTATCTCCTTGTCTACATCCTTGTTCTTGGGACGTACCTCGTAGTAGAGATTAGGACGGTTGAATGACGATTTGAAGTCGGGAGCATTCTGAATGCCGAGATTTTTCTTGATGTCGTCACGAACCTTTGTCGTAGCCGTAGCTGTAAGCGCAATTATGGGAGCCTTTCCTATCTCGTTTATTATAGGACGTATTCTGCGGTATTCCGGGCGGAAGTCATGCCCCCACTCCGAAATGCAGTGCGCCTCATCGATAGCGTAGAACGAAATCTTTATGCTCTTGAGGAATTCCACATTCTCTTCCTTTGTCAAAGACTCGGGAGCCACGTAGAGCAGTTTCGTTTTGCCCGAAAGCACATCCTCTTTCACGGCATCGACAGCCTGCTTCGTAAGCGAAGAGTTAAGAAAATGGGCTACGCCGTCTTCCTCGTTGAGATTACGTATTGCATCCACCTGATTTTTCATCAGGGCAATCAATGGAGATATCACAATGGCGGTACCTTCCATAACAAGAGAGGGGAGCTGGTAGCATAAGGACTTGCCGCCCCCGGTAGGCATAAGGACAAAGGCGTCATTCCCCTCGAAAAGATTCTTGATGACTGCCTCTTGATCCCCTTTAAACGTATCAAACCCGAAATTAGCTTTCAGGACCTCTGTCAAATTATACTTCTTTGTCATTTTACAATACGCCTATTTGAAAACAAAGTTATAAATATATAAATAAAACACACAACTTTTTTCAAATATATTTTTCACAAAAACAGCAAAATGACGCTACGACGGCGATTGGCATAAAAAAAATCTCTTTCGTTCCCATTGGAATTCGAAAGAGATTTTCTATAAGCCATCAAAAAGCCTATGTCAGATACCGGCCAGAGAGATATTCTTTTCGACCTGTTTCCTTGCGTAGTCTTTTGTTATCTTGCAGCTCTTCGCGCCGTTTGACGGCACCTCGAACATTTTGTCCATCATTATCGTCTCAACGATAGAGCGCAAGCCTCTGGCTCCCAGCTTATACTCAACCGCCGTATCGACAATATAGTCAAGCGTCGCCGCATCGAAAGAGAGCTTAACGCCGTCCATCTCCATAAGCTTCACATATTGCTTGATGATAGAGTTCTTAGGCTCCGTAAGAATTCTGCGGAGAGCCTCCCTGTCAAGAGGACGCAGCGATGTAAGTATTGGCAGGCGGCCTACTATTTCGGGGATAAGCCCGAAAGAGCGCAAGTCCTGCGGAGCGATATAACGCATCATATCGCCCTTGTCAATCTTTTGGCTGTTCTGCACCGAGTTATAGCCTACGACATGAGTGTTGAGACGCTGGGCAATCTTCTTTTCTATTCCGTCAAAAGCGCCGCCGCAAATAAAGAGGATATTCTTTGTATTGACAGCTATCATCTTTTGGTCGGGATGCTTGCGGCCGCCCTGGGGAGGCACATTCACAACCGAGCCTTCGAGCAGCTTCAGCAAGCCTTGCTGAACGCCCTCTCCGCTCACGTCACGCGTTATTGACGGATTGTCGCTCTTGCGCGCGATTTTGTCTATCTCGTCAATGAACACAATGCCCCGCTCCGCCTTTTCGACATCGTAGTCGGCAACCTGCAGCAGACGTGTCAGAATGCTTTCGATATCCTCGCCCACATAACCGGCCTCAGTTAGCACCGTCGCATCGACAATAGTGAAAGGGACCTCTAACAGACGTGCTATAGTGCGTGCCAGAAGGGTTTTTCCCGTACCCGTGCTGCCGACCATTATGATGTTGCTCTTCTCTATCTCCACATCATTAGCGGCACCGTTCTGCATAAGACGCTTGTAGTGATTATACACCGACACCGCCAATGCGCACTTAGCCTCGTCCTGACCTATTACATACTCATCGAGGAAAGCCTTTATCTCCTTAGGCTTTGGCAGTTCCGACAGCTCAAAGTCGCTCTTCGGAAGCATCTCGGCCTCACGCAGTATCGTATGGGCCTGCTCCACGCACTCATTGCATATATGCCCGGTCATGCCGGCTATAAGCAGTGCGACCTGGTCTTCGGTCCTGCCGCAGAAACTGCAGCGTTTTCTTCCCTTCTCAGCCATTCCTTGTCACTTATTTACGTATAAGCACTCTGTCAATCATACCATACTCCTGTGCCTCCTGTGCCGTCATCCAGTAATCACGGTCACTGTCGGCCCAAACCTTGTCAAAAGGCTGCTTGCTGTGGTCCGATATGATTGTATAGAGTTCGTTCTTCAGCTTCTGTATCTCACGGGCGGTAATCTCGATGTCGCTTGCCTGACCCTGAACACCGCCAAGAGGCTGATGTATCATTACACGGCTGTGGGTGAGAGCCGAACGCTTGCCCTCGGCACCGGCTACAAGCAGCACTGCAGCCATGCTTGCAGCCATGCCGGTACAGATAGTAGCGACATCGCTCGAGATGAACTGCATTGTGTCGTATATGCCAAGACCGGCATATACCGAGCCGCCGGGAGAGTTGATATATATCGATATGTCCTTGCCGCTGTCTACAGAATCGAGGTAGAGCAACTGAGCCTGAAGGGTATTCGCTGTATAATCATCGATTTGTGTACCAAGAAAGATGATTCTGTCCATCATAAGACGTGAGAAGACATCCATTTGAGTAACATTCAACTGCCTCTCCTCAAGAATATAAGGGTTCAAATACTGCGACTGGGCTTTAATCACGTCGTCAAGCACCATGCTGTTCATGCCGAGGTGCTTGGTTGCATATTTTCTGAAATCATCTCTCTCCATACATCAAATCAAATTAAAGGGTTTACCTAATTAAGCGTTTTCAGATACCTTTTTGTTGAAATCCTCAACAGATACCTTCTTGTTTCTCAAGGTAACGACGCCCTTGATAGCCTGGATAAGCTTAACGTCTACCGCACGGTTGATAAGAGCCTCGCGTGTCTTGTCCTGCTTAAGCATCTCCTTAGCGTAGTTCTCGAGCAGGTCGTCGGGAACATTAGCCATGCCGTACTGAGCGAACTGGTCACGTGTAGCCTCCTTAGCTACGCCGAGAACATCGTTGTCGTCAATCTTAATCTCGAACTTCTTGGCAAGCTGCTCCTTAACAAGGTGCCATGAAAGCTCTGTAAGGCTCTTCTGGAAATCCTCCTCGCTTACCGACTCAGCGCCCTCGCCCTTGTTCATATCCATGATACGACGCAAGATTGACTCATTGAACTCGAGCTTGCCTATCTTGTTCATCAAGTGTGAACGTACGTCCATGAGAAGCTTATAGTCGCTCTCAACCTCGAAGCGGCTTGCGAACTGCTCGGCAATCTTAGCACGGAACTCCTCTTCGCTCTTAACGGCATCCTTGCCGAAAGCAGCGTCGAACACATCCTGATTCAGCTCGCTTGCCACGAAACGAGTGATTTCAGAAACAGTGAACGTAAACTCGCCTGCGTGAGCCTTAACCTCGCCCTTCTCAATTTTCAGAAGCGATGAGAGCTCCGCCTCATTGCCGTCAAACGCAGTTGTCGGGTTGAATGTAACCACGTCGTTCACCTTAACGCCCGCAAAGAGAGCCTTCTGCTCGTCGTTCTTCATATATGAAGGCATCATTACAGCCTCGCGTACAACAATGCCGTTCTCGATAGACTCGGCCAATGTACCCTTAAGCATGTCGCCGTTCTCATAAGACTCAACCTGCTTGTACTCGCCGCAACGCTGAGCGTAAGCGTTAGCCTGACCGTCGATCATCTCATCGGTTGGCTGTATCTTGTAGTATGTGAGCTTGTCCTCTTTGTCAAGGACAGCGTCGAACTTAGGAGCAAGAGCAATCTCGAACTCGAATGTAAAGTCCTTGTCCTCTGCCATGTTGATGCCTGCCTGCTGCTCCTCGATAGGAAGAGGCTCGCCGAGCATATCGACCTTGTTCTCTCTGATGTACTCGAAAATCTTGGTCTGCAAGAGTTTGTTTATCTCCTCGGCCTTTACGGCTGTACCGTACTGCTTCTTGATAAGAGCCATAGGTACCATGCCCGGACGGAAACCGGGGATATTAGCCTTCTGACGGAAGTTCTTCAACTGTTTCTCAACCAATGCTGAATAGTCTGCCTCCTGAATAGTCACAGAGAGGATTGCGCTTGTAGCGTCCTGATTTTTAAGTGTAAATTCCATTATAAAATATTTAAATAATTTCCTTTGTCTTCACAGGGAACCGCAATGCCGGAGCGTTGCAGTTTCTATGCACAGCATACTATATGCCGAATTTAGAGCGTGCAAAAATACAACAAGTTAGGCACAAAATCAAGCAAAATGCAATTTAGTTGAACCGCAAAGGATAAAATAGCCTGTCGAAAAGAGCTTCCGGCAGATTAAAGATTTCACAAAAGATCTTATTGCCTTACATACACCTTCTTGCCATTCACGACGTATATTCCCTTTGTCGGCTTTACTATGCGTCGCCCGCTCATATCGTACACCTCAGCGGCTTCGTCCTCTTCCCGGGGGCTCTCAATCGTTGTAGAGACGTCGGAGTCTCCAAAGACCACCGAGAACGGGCAATCCCAACTGTTCTTGTCCTCAAAAAGCTCCGTAACGTTCAGATTGAACTTTACAGCATGGCCGTCAGGAATATCATCTTTTATCATAACCGTAAAACGGCATGTATACTCTTCGCCGACTTTAAGGTACTTCATTCCGGCTGTCGGATTTACAATTTCGGCATACGAATCGTCTGTCGCGAGCGTAACGGTGCTTCTCGACTTCTGCTCGTAAATTCCATTGTTCACGAGCGTAATCTCTATGACATTTTCTCCAACCGAAAGAGCGCCGGGTGCGACAGAAAGGATTTTCACGCTATAGTCGGCCTTTCCGGTCACAGCCGTCACACCGGCTGAACGTTCATATTCCTTGCCGTTATACACGGCAGAAACACTGTAGACATATTCAGTATCAGATGCAAGCCCCGTATCGGTATAACTCAAAGCGCTTGCCGTCGCCAAGAATTCCCCGTCACGATAGATATTATATGCCTGAGCATTAGGCACAGCTGTCCACGACAAAGCTATAGTCCGGCCGTCTACAACCGTAGCCGCCACGCCATCAGGAGCGGGCAACGGGTTGCCTTCGACATTAAGCGAGAAATAGCTGTAGTTGTTATAAACAAATGCCGAAGAGAGGTCTATCACGTTCTTGAACTCGGCATCATCGACATGCAGGATATACACATCGTAGCCATTGTCGAGTTCCTCCCATTGCCGGTCTGTAAAATAGTGACGTATCGCAACATAGACATCCTTTCCGACATACTCGCTCAAATCAACCTCATACCTTATCCAACCATTGCCGTCACTCGCATTGATAGTCCACTCCTTTATTGTCGTGAAGTCGGCAGCTGAGCTATTGCCTTTTTCCGAGACGGCGACGCCGAAATGCTCGCCATACCACTCACCATGAACTCGGGCAACAAAACTGAAACTGCTGTTTGGGGCAATTCTCACTTTTGGAGAAACCAGATAATTGTCTATGGGCTGCGTGTATTCAATCATCGACGCCTGACAGTAAGTCTCACTCATAAAATGGCCCTCGCCTGAATAAGAATCCTTTAAGTCGTATAACCGATGCGTTCCTGCCATTGAGGAATGCCACCACGGATGACTCCTGCCGTCATCACTCGCATCGAACGTTGTCCAACCGCTGAAGCCATCCGTCAAATGACCGCTATCGTCAAAGCCTTGTTCGAACTCATATATAATATTCTTTACGGCGGCATTGTTGCCAGGAGTCGCAAAGACATCGAAACTTACGGAGCTGTTGTCGGGGGCCTCGTCAATAACATCGACGATGAATTCAACCATCTTCGTTTCGTTCACTCCAATTGTGCCTAACAGAGTCTCTCCGTTCACAACCGTCACATAGGGCGAGGCCGTACTGATTGCGACTCCGGTTTCGCCCTCTGTCGCCGCAGTGCCGCAGTTTTTCACGTTCACTACAACCTTGTTGCTCCCCGGCACAAGCGATTCCTGCGTTAAAGGAGTACAAACAATCTTCGCCTCGTTTACAAACTTGACAGCCACATCGCAATGACGGAGATTCCCGCCCGACGCAATGACTATTTTCATATATGCAGTATGACCGTTCGGAGTGTTCTCGGCTGCGGCTATGACAAAGTTGCCAGCAACGCTCTTACCACCCGCAATCTTACCAAAGTCAAGCTCGCCATTGACAATCGCCACATACGGGTCATTGGCGATAAGCCTTGCCACGACATTCTCATCAGCGTCACCATTACCGCTATTGAGCAATTCAAAATCGACATTTATGTTTTTGCCGGGAGCGACAACAGCCGGCGAGCAGCTTACAAGCTCAATAAAAGGCTTTGCGCCCTCAGCCTCTACGCTGTTTACGGCAGCCAATGCGTCCACACGACCGGAACCTGTATAATTATCCTTCTTCTCGGAGAGCTTTTTTGCGGTTGTCTCCAATGTTTCGCATATCTGTGCAGGAGTCAGGGCCGGATTCTTTTCAAGCATCAAGGCAATAACACCCGCAACGCAAGGAGTAGCCTGTGATGTACCCGACATTAACTTATACTTGTTGTTCTCGTCATATTTAAGCGAATATATGAGTTCGCCGGGCGCACAGACATCGGGACGTATAAGGCCTATACGCGTATCATCGTAAGGATAGTCGCCAAACTCGGTACCCTGCCACGTGACAGGACCTATAGACGAAGTTTTTGCATATTCATCATTGGAGTTTACAGAACCCACACAAATTACGCTTGTCTTGCCGCCCGAATTCACAGCCTGGTCAGGGTGAATATATGGCGGAGGGCAGGCTGCAGGGTAGTCAATATTCTTGAGATCCCCTTGCGTATTTCCGTCATTGCCGGCTGCCGCACATACAACGACACCCGCTTCCAATGTGTTCTCAAACGCTCTTCTAAGCGCCACGATGTCGGCTGTTCCTATCTGTGACTGCTTATAGCCTAACGACATGCTTAGCACATGAGCGCCATTCTCCACGGCGAACTCCACGCCGGAAATCATTTGCGCAACCGAGCCGCCTCCGGCTCTGTTCACTATCTTTACTGTCATAAGCGTAGCGTCGGGAGCAACGCCTGTGATATTGCCCACAGTTCCGTCTCCGCAAACGATACCGGCACAATGCGTTCCATGCCCGTAATCGTCGGCGATATTTGAATTGTCCGAAACAAAGTTCCAGCCATTTATCATGTCGTCTTTCTCTCCGTCACCGTCCGTGTCGGCATATCCCACCCAAAGATGGTCTTTAAGGTCGTAATGGTCGGGGTTAGTTCCTGAGTCAAGCACCGCCACTACAACATTCTTGCCTGTATAGCCTTGCGACCACACATCATCGGCACCCACCTGAATCACATGCGGCGTAGCTTTATACTCGTTTGCCGCAGCTTCAACGTCATACTCATCAACGCTTTCGACGACCTTCAGTTCCTTATTATATCCGATAGCCAACACATCGGGATGCGAAGCCATTTGATATATAACCTCTTTTGTGGCATTACAGGTTATGCCGTTCGACATCCAATGCGACGAGATTTCACTTGCCTTTCCCTCCTTTTCGGCCTCAACAAGAAGGGCCATTACTGCCGCCTGGCTGTTTTCGGCATGCTTCTTAAGTACGCCGACGACTGCACCGCTTACAGTCTCTCTTCTGGCGGCCGTTTTTTTCAACGCCTTTAATTTTGTCTTGTCGGCTTCGGACTTCAGGACAATATTGACATTTATCAACTCTGCTGATTCATTATCAAGCGCCTGTTGCAGTTCGCTGTCGATAACAGCCGTCTGCTGGGCTAAAGACACTTGGACCGATACAAGAACGGCCACGAACATAAGAAGAAGTTTTTTCATAGCAGTTTGTTATCCGAAACAATTTTGTAAAAATGCAGTGTAATCAATAATTCACCTGGAAATCACGTTTCCTCAGCACGAAGTCACGGCCGAGATATTTCTCGCGGACAATCGAGTTCTCGGCAAGCACTTCGGGAGTGCCTTCAAAGAGGATGCGTCCTTCAAAAAGCAGATAGGCCCTGTCGGTAATGCTCAAAGTCTCCTGTACGTTGTGGTCGGTGATAAGGATGCCGATATTCTTGTCCTTGAGCTTCCACACAATATATTGGATATCCTCGACGGCGATAGGGTCTACGCCGGCAAAAGGCTCGTCAAGCATGATGAATTTTGGGTCGATAGCAAGGCAACGGGCTATTTCAGTACGACGGCGCTCGCCTCCCGAAAGACGGTCGCCGAGGTTTTTCCTCACTTTCTGCAGACGGAACTCTTCGATAAGACTCTCGAGCTTTTCTCGCTGGTACTCCTTTGGCTTGCCTGTAAGTTCAAGCACCGATGCGATATTGTCCTCGACAGTCATCTTGCGGAACACGCTCGCCTCTTGGGCAAGATAGCCTATGCCCGCTCGGGCACGCTTATAAACCGGGTGTCTCGTTATCTCGTCGTCATTAAGAAATATACGGCCGGCGTTGGGGACCACAAGGCCTGTCGTCATATAGAACGATGTGGTCTTTCCCGCTCCGTTAGGACCGAGCAAGCCTACGATTTCGCCCTGCTTCACATTGAAAGAGACATTGTTCACCACAGTACGCTTGCCGTAACGCTTGACAAGATTTTCGGTACGCAGCACCATTCTGTCATCGTTGCTCATCGACACATCACCCATACTTCCTGTTCTTTTATTGAATTTTCCAATGGCGAAGATAATCTATTTTTGTCTTTCACACAACAAAAGGTTCTCTTTCCGAGGTCAAAAGGCTGTTATTGTAAAGATTGTTGCATTTATTAACACTACGTGAAAACAAAAATTAGTAACTTTGCCGCATAAACAGAAAGCGTAAGTTGTTTTTATACATAAGTAAAGATGATACTTGTCGATTCAATAAAAACGTTCGGAGAGTATATCCTGCTCATGAAAAGGGTTTTTTCTATCCCTGAAAAGTGGAGGGTATTCTTTCGCCAGATGTTGCAGGAGATGTACCAGCTTGGCGTGAATTCGATACCCATCGTGCTTCTCATATCATTCTTTATCGGAGCGGTAATATGCATTCAGCTCAAGCTGAACATCGAAAGCCCCTGGATGCCGAAAATGGTTGTAGGCTATTCAACACGCGAGATACTTATCCTTGAGTTCTCGTCATCTATCATGTGTCTTATACTTGCCGGCAAGGTTGGCTCGAACATAACATCGGAAATCGGCACCATGCGCGTGACTCAGCAGATTGACGCTTTGGAGATAATGGGCGTAAATTCAGCGAGTTTTCTTATTCTGCCAAAGGTTTCGGCACTCATGGCAATGATTCCCATGCTTGTAATATTCAGCATCGCAGCCGGAACGGCAGGCGCGTTCGCCATAGGAAAATTCACTGGGATAATGACTCCCGAGGACCTCATGGTCGGCCTTCAGTACGAATTCCAGCAATGGTATATCTGGTGCAGCGTGATAAAGTCCGTAGCTTTCGCCTTCATCATAACAAGCGTTTCATCGTTCTACGGCTACCGTGTGTCGGGCGGCTCGTTAGAGGTGGGCAAGGCAAGCACTAACGCTGTTGTCAGCTGCAGCGCTCTCATACTGTTCGCCGACATGATACTCACACAATTACTCATGCAATAATGATAGAGATATCTTCAATATACAAGAAGTTCGACAACCAGGTTGTGCTGAACGACATAAGCGCTCTCTTTGACAATGGCAAGACCAACCTTATCATTGGCAAGAGCGGCGCAGGAAAGACCGTGCTGCTCAAGTGCATCGTTGGACTTTTAAACCCAGACAACGGAAAGGTCATATATGACGGGCGCGACATCATCAGCTTCAACAAGAAAGAGAGGATGCTGCTAAGACGAGAGATTGGCATGCTGTTCCAGAACGCCGCCCTCTTCGACTCCATGAGCGTTCTTGAGAACGTGATGTTCCCGCTCGACATGTTCTCGACAATGACATACAAAGAGCGTGTAAAGCGCGCGCAGTTCTGCCTTGACCGTGTAAACCTTCTCGAGGCGCAGGACAAGTCGCCCGACGAACTGTCGGGAGGCATGCAGAAGCGTGCGGCCATAGCACGTGCCATAGCGCTTGAGCCACGATACCTCTTCTGCGACGAGCCTAACTCAGGCCTCGACCCGCAGACATCTCTGAGAATTGACGAACTGATACATGACATCACAAAGGAGTACAATATTACAACTGTCGTGAATACTCATGACATGAACTCCGTAATGGGCATCGGCGACCACATTCTGTTCCTTGCCGACGGCAAGCTGTCATGGGAAGGCAACAAGAACGAAATTCTGCACACCGACAACGAGACGCTCAACAGTTTCCTGTTCTCTTCGGACCTTGTCAGAAAGGTAAAGGAGATGGGAATGCGGAAATAAACAAGAATATTAATAATAAGATAAGGGTGACTCAAAAGTCATTTTACAAAGAATGCAATCCCCGTTAGAATATACTCTATCGGGGATTACTCGTTCAAAAATAGGGCTTTTGAGACATCCTCATTGCTGCCTAATAAATATATTTGGACAAAGGAAATTGGTCTGCACTACGTTCGGCCTATTTCATTGAACATATTTATTTCTGCCTAATAAATATGTTTTGCATAAAGGAAATTGGCCTGAACTGCGTTCGGCCTATTTCTGTCTAATAAATATGTTTGGACAAAGGAAATTGGCCTGAACTGCGTTCGGCCTATTTCATTGAACATATTTATTTCTGTCTAATAAATATGTTCATTGGCACTCCGTTGAAATTCCAGTGGTCACGGATCTTGTTCTCCAAGAAACGCTTGTACGGGTCACGTACATACTGCGGCAGGTTGGCGAAGAAGAGGAACGACGGCACACGAGTCTCGTGCAGCTGCATGCAGTATTTTATCTTTATATACTTGCCCTTTATCGATGGAGGCGGAAAGGCCTCGATGATAGGCAGCATGGTCTCGTTGAACTTGGCTGTAGAGATTTTTGTCTTTGAGTTCAGATACACCTCTTTCGCCTTTTCAAGCACCTTGAAGACACGCTGTTTCGTAACGGCCGAGGTGAAGATAATGGGGAAATCGACGAACGGGGCGACTCTCTCCCTTATCGCATTCTCAAAGAATTTCTGCACCTTCTCGCTGCGGTCCTCAACCAAGTCCCACTTGTTCACCACAACGACAAGGCTCTTCTGGTTACGCTGGATGATAGAGAAGATATTGAGGTCCTGCGACTCAATGCCTCGTGTAGCGTCAATCATGAGAATACAGACGTCGCTGTTCTCAATGGCACGTATCGAACGCAGCACCGAATAGTACTCGATATCCTCGTTCACCTTGCCCTTCTTGCGTATTCCGGCTGTATCGACAAGATAGAAGTCGAAACCGAACTTTGTGTAACGTGTCAGGATTGAGTCTCTTGTCGTTCCGGCAATGTTCGTTACGATATTTCTCTCCTCGCCGAGGAAGACGTTTATTATAGAGCTCTGTCCGGCGTTAGGACGGCCCACGACAGCAAAACGGGGTATATCCTCCTCGGGAGCCTCTTCGGCGTCCTTCGTGAACTTTGACACCACCTCGTCGAGCAGGTCACCCGTACCGCTTCCGTTGGCTGCCGATATGCAGAAGAGGTCGCCCAAGCCAAGCCCGTAGAACTCGGCGGCGGTATACTGCATCTCGTATGTGTCTACCTTGTTGGCAACAAGGAGAACAGGCTTTTTGGAACGGCGCAACATTGAGGCCATCTCCATGTCAAGGTCTGTCACGCCATTTATGGCATCAACTACAAAGAGTATCACATCGGCTTCTTCGAGCGCCAATGTAACCTGGTCGCATATCGCCTCTTCAAAGACGTCGTCCGAGTTACGCACCCAGCCGCCGGTATCGACAAGAGAGAACTCCTTGCCGCACCACTGGCAACGGCCATACTGACGGTCTCTTGTTGTTCCCGCCTCGTCTGATATAATCGCCTGCTTAGTCTCTGTCAAACGGTTGAACAGAGTGGACTTGCCCACGTTGGGACGCCCTACTATCGCTACCAAATTTCCCATATCATCAATCTTTTTGGTCGTACCCGAAACGGCGCAGCTGACGGTCGCTGTTACGCCAGTCCTTATCGACCTTTACATAAATCTCCAAAAATATCTTCTTGCCGAAGAACTTCTCAAGCTCACGGCGGGCGTCTGTCGCCACACGCTTAAGCGCAACGCCTTCGTGGCCAATAATAATGCCTTTCTGCGACTCACGCTCTACGTAAATGAGAGCCTTGATATATATGCTGCCCTCTTTCTCCTTGAAATATTCGACAGCAGCCTCGCACACATAGGGTATCTCCTTGTCGTAGTGCAGGAGTATCTTCTCACGGATAATCTCCGTGACAAAGAAACGCGCCGGCTTGTCTGTAAGCTGGTCCTTGTCGAAGTAGGGCGGCGACGGCGGCAACAGCTCCATGATGCGTCTCATCACTACATCGACATTGAACTTTGCCAAAGCCGAAATGGGAAGTATCTCCGCCTCGGGAAGAATGGCATGCCATTGCTCGACCTTTTTCACCAGCTCGCTCTGATTGCCCAGGTCAATCTTGTTTATGAGCACAAGGATAGGCACATCGAGCTTGCGTACCTCGTCGATGAAGTCGCTGTTCTTCTCGGGACTTTCGACCATGTCGGTCACATACAGCAACACGTCGGCGTCCCTCAACGCTGAACGTGAGAAGCGCAGCATCGCCTCCTGCAGCTTGTAGTTGGGCTTAAGCACGCCAGGGGTGTCGGAAAACACTATCTGTGCGTCATCGGTGTTAAGTATACCCATGATACGGTGGCGCGTGGTCTGAGCCTTGAATGTGGCGATTGATATTCTCTCGCCTACAAGCAGATTCATCAGCGTCGATTTGCCCACATTGGGGTTGCCTACAATATTTACAAAACCGGCTTTATGCATATGATTTCTTTATATAGCGAAAAACGCACCCACAACAATGCCGTGGTGCGTTTTTGCTTACGTACATAACTGCCGCACGAGCTTTTGCCCATGCAGAAGATTAATTATTTAGACTGCAGCCTGCTTCTCTACAGCGAGCTTGCCTCTGTAATAACCACACGCACCACATACGGTGTGATATACATGCCACTCACCACAGTTAGGGCAAATTGCCAATGTAGGAGCTACTGCCTTGTCATGAGTTCTTCTCTTGGCAGTTCTTGTCTTTGATTGTCTTCTTTTAGGATGTGCCATTTTTCTTACTTTTTAATTATCTTCATCAATTTGTATATTCTTCAAACCTTCCCAACGAGGGTCATAATACTGTTCCTCGCTGCCAGCATCGTTGCTGTCGTTTTCGGCGGAGTGTCTTTTCAGGCGGCCCGTCATTTCGTGGTTGCACTTGCCCGGTGCATGCACACGCTTCATTGGCAACGCCAAGACAATGAACTCGTAGAGATACCATGCGATATTAAGGTCGCCATCCTGTTCCGGCACGACAACGATATCGCCCTCGTCGGCATACTCGTCACCAAGTTTCACTCTCAAAGTGTTCTCTGTCTCCACATCTATCTCAAGGTCGTCGAGACAGCGGTCACAGGGAACAACCACGGTACCCTTCAAGGCAAAGTGAAAATCGAAAACGTCACGATTCTTTTTCACTGTTACAAAGGCCTTGACAGCACCTTTTTGAAACTCCTCTCCATCGATATCGCCAAAAAAGGCATTATCGAGGTCAAATTCAAGATTCAGGGACGCTGTTTTCAATCCCTTAAGGTCAACATTATATTTATTAAATCTTCCCATCGCTACACTAAATCAACACTACAATAATATAAGTTGCTCTATAAAATCAATATTATCAATAATTTATGCTACAAAAGCAGCACAAACCACCCTTACTATCCGAATTTAGGTCACAAAGATAGTAATAAAATTCTTTAGAAACGCCTAAATTGACAAAAAAACTTCGGAACAAGGCAAAAATTAATGGATAAGCATGAAAGGAGAAAGTTGCGAGTAAGCGAGCGAGATACAAGTTTACTTGTAATCTCACTGCGAGCGTAAGCAACTTCAAGCCCACAGAGTGGGGTTAAAGCGTCAGCTTCGACAGTGCCGGCAGCAATTGGTCAAGCATAGTACCGCAACGTGGCACCGCTTGGGTTGCGATAAGACGGCATTGTCAAAGGTGGCTAAGGATAATTAAGGGCAACTAAGGAAGACTAAGGGGCTAAAGGCAACTAAGGGCTACTAAGGGTGACTAAGGGAGATAATCTCTCAACTCTAAACTCTCAACCCTAAACTTTACTCGCTCCTCGTTAATCGTTAATCGTTAAACGTTCCACGTTACTCGTTACTCGTTCATCGTTCCTCGTTCCTCGTTCCTCGTTAATCGTTAATCGTTATTTCCTCAGTTCCATTCTGAATGTCGCGCCCTTGCCGGGAGCAGTTTTCTTGACAAAGATTTTCCCCTTATGGTACTCCTCCATAATTCTTTTGGCCAACGACAACCCGAGTCCCCAGCCACGTTTCTTGGTTGTGAAGCCAGGGTCGAACACACGATTGCGTTTGCCCTTAGGAATACCCTTTCCCGTGTCAGCGACCTCGACATAAGCCTTAGAACTGTCATGCGACACCGATACCGTTATTACCCCGTCACCGTTCATGGCATCTATCGCATTCTTGCACAGATTCTCGATCACCCACTCTATCAGCGGAGCATTCATGCGCACTATCAGAGGCCTTTTCGGGAACTCCACGACATACTGCACCTTTGCCGGGCTACGGCGTTTCATATATTCCACCGCCCTTTCGACCACAGTCACGATATCCTCAGCAGCAGGCTCGGGCATAGAGCCAATCTTTGAAAAACGCTCAGCCACCCTTTGCAGACGCTCCACATCGTGTCCCATGTCATTCAGCAGAGAGTCGTCGGGATATTTGCTCTTAAGAATCTCCATCCACGCCATAAGAGAAGATATCGGCGTTCCCAGCTGGTGCGCAGTCTCTTTAGAGAGACCAACCCACACACGGTTCTGTTCGGCACGCTTAGAGCTTACCACAGCAACGATGCATATCACGAAGAACAGCACCACGACAGCGAGCTGCACATAAGGATAATTTGAAAGGCGGATAAGAATTTCAGAGTCGTCGTAACAGACATACTGTCCCTCAAGCCCCTCGACAGAAATCGGGATAACATTCCCTTTGCCGCGCATTTCGGCGACACGTTCCATGAGTACGGCAAGAGTATCCTTTGATGCGGCAATCTCAATATTGTTATACTGGATGATTGAGCCTTTGTCGTCGGTAAGAATAACCGGGATAGTGTTATTACTGCTCAGGATGTTCTGTTCAAGAGCGACGTTCTCGTTCAGGTCGGCATTGATAAGAGAGCTCATCGCCGACGCCCATACCATCATTTTGTTTCTCTCTTCACGCTCAAGGTCCTTCACAAGAATATCCGACACAAAGAGAGATGCCGCAGCTATCAGAGCAGCGACAAGAATGAGCAGATACTTTACATTATGAAAATTACTGAACCACTTCATGACACATCATATTTCAAAAAAAATAACGGAACAATCTACGGTTTAGTATATTAGGAGAGGAAAAAGAGCATTTTACAGGCAAAGGTACCGGCCTTCACAGGCGGGTACCTTCCAATTTAAACCTAATTTAATAATGAAAAGATTCATTATTAAGCTTGTATAATATTTTCTTTGATAGCTAAGATAACTAAGGTCACTAAGATGACTACGCTACCGCTTGCAAGCTATCCGGTCTCCTTCCATGGGGAGGGTTAGGGAGGGGCCTTACTTGCTCCACAAGTCGCCCCATGAGCCACGGTTCTCGTTGCTCCAGGCCTGATTGGTAGTCAGTGTATTTTCACTTTTAATAATTGACGCAGCGAGCATGTTCTCTGCCTCTACGTTTACCTCTGTCATAAGAGGAGCTGTATAATTCTTTTTCATATTATTCCTAATTTATTTTTGGTTCTTTGTGCCGGGCAGACACGCCGGTTTGCCCCTACATGTTTCCTCAACTCTAAACTCTCAGCCCTCAACTTTGGAGGGTGGGGCTACTTACTTCACAACTCTCTTGACGCCACCTACAACATAGATGCCGGGCTTGGTAATCTCGTTGATTCTGCGGCCCTGGAGGTCGTAGACAGCCTCTACGCCGTTTTCACCTTTCACCTCCTCGATTGCAGTTGTGCCGGGGAAGCGAACCTCGATTGACTGGTTCTGTGACTCGGCTGCGATATAAGCCTTGTTCATCGCAAGAGTACCGGCAGAAGTACGATAGAAACCGGCCTCGCCGTTAAACGCTGAAAGAATATATGAGTTTGCGGGAATGTCCTTTGCCGCGCCTGCTGAATGTGCAAGAACATTATTCTCGATAGTCGCCGCCGTTTCGCCTGCCGCAGGAGCCATTGTTATGCTACCGGCCTCTGTGCCAACCAAAACAACACCGGTATTTGCAGGAACTGCAGCGGTAGCGGCAACAGCATTAAGTGTTACAAAGCCGTCGCCTGCGGTTGCATAGTATGCTGTAACGCCCTCAGGAACCACTGTCGCAAAAGGAGCGCTGAATGTAGCCATTGCAGTGTTGTGCAACTCGCTTGTAAGCAACGGGCTTGTACCTACTGCGTTCAAGACGGGTTTATTGGCGTATTCGACCTCATCCATAATGAATGCAGAAGAGAAGTCTGTTCCCCAATAATCGCCGCTTGATGTATTGAATGTTGGCAACGTGCCGTCAGCTTCTTTCTTGACAATTAGAACTCCATCACCACCAGCTTCATATCTACGAGCCCAAACAGACACATATCTTGTTGAAGTAAGATCGCCTGAAACATTTTGAGCTGTAGTCATTTTAGTAATAGTAACATCGGTCCAAGCTTTTTCAGACGTATCATATGCATCTCTAATACCTCCAGCACTTGAACTTCTCCAGCAAAGATATTTACCTGCATTGTTTACAAATGCATATTTGCCATCATCAAGCTTGCGACAAATAAATGGAGTAGCTTCAGATTCAGTCATAGTAAGGTTCAAGGTATTTTCTGCAGCTACAATCCATGTAGTTTTTGCCGGTGCGTCTTTCTGTACATTCTTGAATGTATAAGCCTTACCGTCTACAGGCATGTTTATGATTGAGTATGAATCGATAATAGCCTGCAGTTCGTCTATCTTTTCCTGAATTGCAGAAGGCTCTGTTGTATTTGTAATACCATTGTAGTATTCGACTATTGCATTGAAATCATTTACGGCATTCTCGTTAGTTGAAGAACGCTGGCCTACACCTTCACCGATAATGCCTGCAGCATTCCAAGCCACAACCTGCTCAATGAGTGAGTTTAAAGCTATTTTCAGCTCATTGCGTTCAATCTTCTTATTTACTGTAGCGATAGCATCTGCATAGTTTGCCTCGACACCGGTTACGGGAGTAAGAGTCAGGTTGTTTCCTTCCGCTTCATAAGTTCCGACCCACCTTACCTGTCCATCGTTTGGCGCCCAGCCGCAAGAGAATGAGAGATAGTTGCTGCCATCCTTTATACATACATAAGTATCTCTCTTTTCCCACCCATGCACAGCTACAGCGTCACCGCAAGCAGCCTTCTCCGGAGAATTCGCATCCAGAGCCGCTGTTTGGCTGCAATTCTGCAAGAACATATGCTTGCCGAGGTTGAACAAATATGTTCCATTAGTCGTTGTAACCACATACCAATATTTGTTTGCCGTATTTTCCACGGAAACGTTGTTTTGTGCGTAGTTCGTACCGCCAGCTGTCAATGTAATATCGGTAAGACCAAAGTATTCCGCCCCATTATAAACGCCATAACATAATGTACCACGATTATCATACACATTATTTATAGTGTATATGCCGTCGGCCATAAACTCAATAAAACCGAAAGCGTTGTTACTGGAGGCACCTTTCGTACCTTCTCTTGTATAATCGGATTGGTTATTATGAAGATAACGTTCGTTATTGTTATTTACCTTTATGGCATACATATTGTTCGTGCCGGTCGCCTCAAATGTCACCGGAGTTTCCGCATCGACCAAAGAGATTTGACCTCCGTTTATACCAATATACTTACCTGTTGAAACAGCTTGCAGACCATTCGCTGTTCTTAAGAAGACTGCTGCGCCAGATTCATTTGCAGCAACATCGATACCGCCACTTTCTACAGTTGCCGTCAACCACGGATTTGTAGAATGCGTACCTTTAATAATGTAGTACCTGCCTACCTGCGGCTCAACAAAATTCTGAGCCATAGCACCTATTGTTATAAACAAAGATGCTACCAATAAAGTAAATTTTCTCATAAGTTATTAAGGTTTAAAACAATTAATTTCTAGTAAATATTAGTCTCTTAGTTAGAGACGCAAATAAAGTATGAGAAAATTGAGCAGTTGTGGTGGTTTTTTTACAACAATTTAGTTAATTTATGACCACAATTCCTAAAGTTTTAAGTAATAACCGTTTGTTTGTATCTAAAATTTGCTAATTTTGTAGCGATTTATAGGAAAATTGTTGCG
Organism: Bacteroidaceae bacterium; assembly: GCA_017462065.1. Lineage (GTDB taxonomy): Bacteria > Bacteroidota > Bacteroidia > Bacteroidales > Bacteroidaceae > HGM04593. The sequence continues at coordinate 90 of JAFTRV010000007.1, read as the reverse complement.
TCTCGAACTAAGAGACGCACCAAGTCAGAAGCCTTAAAAGAACTTACAACAGCCAACTCGTAGGGGTATCACTCAATATAAAGACAGGCT